>JAAYXX010000284.1 GCA_012515695.1 Chloroflexota bacterium | reverse complement strand
CGCCATTGATCGAGGTGCAGCCCGGCCATTGGGTGGCCTGTCATCGGTGTTGCGGCTGATGCCGCACGCAAGAGCCTTTACACGCCCCGTTCGCAGAGTGATGCGCGGGGCGTGTTTTTAGAAGCCATTATCGCTTGACACAGGGTGGCTTTGCGCTTACCCTTGTTGGCGCAACAGAAGGGAGCTATGACAGCCCATCTCTCCGTGGTTTGTCCACGCCCAAATATTATGCACACAGGAGGCCACATGAGTTCTGTCGTTGTACGCAGCAGTCGTACCTCACCCCCGCCTGCCTGGGCGGTCTGGGAGCGGTTTCTCATCGACAAGATCAACGAAGCAGCGCCGCAGTATCAGGAGCGCTACACCCGTCAGGACGGAACGTTTGTCTGGCGGGAGGAATGGCCCGGATTTGATGGGTCTGATGATGGGTATGAGAGCTATGGCAACTGGCCGCTCTTTTACGCTCTCGGTGGCGACGAGGAGTTGCACCGTCGTAGCCGTTGGCTGTGGGAGGCGGTAACCAAGCAGTTTACTGGTTATGGTCAGGTCTATCGCGAGTATGATGCCAACTATGACTGGATGCACCACGGGGAAAGCTCGATCTATTTCTACTACTTTGGGTTGGCTGACCCGAAAGTAGCCCGCGATCGCGCCCGCACGTTGCGCTTTGCGAGCTTTTACATGGGTGAAGATGAAGAGGCGCAGAACTGGGACGCGGAAAAGCGGATGATCCGCTCGCCAATCACGGGCAGCCGTGGGCCGCGTCTGGTCAACGAGTGGGACGATTGGGCTACGCACCGTGCCGTCCTGGCCCACTATCCGGCTCCCTTTGAGGACATTCCCGGCGTCGAAGGGCCAATTGCCGACTGGAACGACGACAAGGTATACGCCGAAATCCTCAAGCTGTTGAACGAGCGTCAGATGTGCTGCGACGTTCCCCTGAACCTGACATCTACCAGCCTGATTACTAACGCCTACCTCTATACTGGCGAAAATAAGTATCGCCAGTGGGTGCTGGATTATATCGGGGCCTGGGCTGACCGGATTGCCGCCAACGATGGCATTTGCCCGGACAACGTTGGCCCCAACGGCATCATCGGCGAGACGATGGGCGGCAAATGGTGGGGCGGCTACTATGGCTGGCGCTGGCCGCACGGCTTTATGACCATCATCCAGCCGCTGACCATCGCGGCCATGAACGCCGTTCTGCTTACCGGCGATATGAGCTACCTGGATATCCCGCGTGGGCAGTTGGATCGAATGATCGAACTGGGCTATGTGGAAGGCGACGCGCTCAAGATCCCCAACCGCCATATGGACGCGGGTTGGTCTGATTACCGCGTGCTGCGGCCTGAATACCCCATTCAAATCTGGTACGTCTCGCAGGATGCGTCGGACCGGGCGCGGCTGGAGCGCTTCCCTGAGCGGGAAACGCAATGGAACGCCGTACACCCTGGTCGTGGCAAGGGCGACGACATCCACATCGCCCCGTGGTATCGTTATATCGAGGGGGCCAACCCCGACTATCCCATGCGCATTCTGGAAGCTCAGTGGGCCGAGGTTGTCCGGCGCATGGACAAGATGGCGCACGACGACGGCGACCCGGAAGATTGGGATGTGCATCATTGGCAGGACATCAACCCGGTGCACACCGAGGCCCTGCTCCAGCTTACTTGTGGCGGCCCGCAGATCATCTATCACGGAGGATTGCTCCACGTGCGGCTGCGCTACTATGACCTGGAGAACCGGCGGCCCGGCCTGCCGCCCGATGTGGGCGCGTTGGTCGACAAGCTGGACGGCGAGAGTACCAGGGTAACGTTGTCGAACACCAGCCCGCTGCGGCCACGGCGTATGATGCTTCAGGCGGGGGCCTTTGGCGAGCACACCTTCACCGAGGTTACCGACCTGACTGCTGCGGATGGACCACAGACGTTCTCGGTGAACGACAAGTGGTTCGAGGTTCAATTGCAGCCGGGCGGGATTTTGCAGCTCGAACTCAAGACCAAGCGCTATAGCAACCAACCCTCTTTCGAACAACCTCTCTAGTAGACACCGGCCCGACGTCCCTTTGCCGGGGCGTCGGGCTATTCTATGGCGCGCCGACCAACTGACAGAAGGGCTATGGAAATGGTAGCGTTCATATCTCAGTTCAATCCCATCGTCCAGGCTTTGATCGGGACGCTGTTTACCTGGGGCTTGACTGCCGCAGGCTCGATACCGGTCTTTTTTACCCGGAGGCTAGACCGCGGATTCCTTGACTTGATGCTGGGACTGGCAGCGGGTGTGATGATCGCGGCCAGCTTCTGGTCGTTATTGGCCCCGGCCATCGAGATGTCAGGGGGGTCGCCGCTGCCAGCCGTGATCGGCTTTTTGCTGGGCGGCGCGGCCTTGCGCGGGGTAGACGTGCTGTTGCCGCACCTGCATCCCGCCCTGGCAGACGGGCAACCCGAGGGTCTGAAAAGCACCTTCCGGCGCAGCACGTTGCTGGTGTTGGCTGTAACGCTGCACAACTTTCCAGAAGGGCTGGCTGTCGGGGTCGCTTTTGGCGCGGCAGCCGCCGGGGGAATGGATGGGGCCACTGTCGCCGGGGCGCTGGCTCTGGCAATCGGCATCGGCTTGCAGAACTTTCCCGAAGGGATGGCCGTCGCCATGCCGCTGCGCCGCGAGGGATTATCTCCCACCAAAGCGTTCCTGTTCGGTCAGGCGTCTGGCATGGTAGAACCCATTGCTGGCGTGCTGGGGGCGTGGCTGGTGTTGACTGTGCGGACCATTCTGCCCTATGCGCTGTCTTTTGCGGCGGGCGCGATGATCTTTGTCGTGGTGGAGGAGTTGATACCCGAAGCGCAATCGGAGGGGAACTCGCACCTGGCGACGCTGGGGGCCATGCTGGGGTTTGCTATTATGATGACGCTGGACGTGGCGCTGGGCTAGTAGCGCGCTGCGAGCGCACTCGACGTAATGGCAGGGGCCGGACATCGTATGATGTCCGGCCCCTGTTGATCTCACTACTCGCGCAGTTCAGAGGCGGACAGGTAGCTGCGCCATCATGGCGGCGCCTTGCAGGCGCGCAATCCCGCGCCAGAATGGCGCGCCTACTAATCGCCCTTGAGCCTCGCGCGGGTGAGATATGCGCTGGATGGAAAGGGATCAGGCCGCCTCTGTGGTGGGGGCTGGCACCTGGCGCGTGCAGGGCACTGATTTGGTTAGCGCCAGAGTGATGAGGGCAAACCCCAGGGCGAGGGCGAACGTCGCCGGGTAAGAGATGTTTCTGGCGATCCAGCCGCCCAACACGGGGGCTACCATGTTGAGCGCCCCGAAGGTGTTGACGATGCCGATGTAGAGCGGGCGTTTGAACTCGTCGGTGTATTCCAGGATCCAATTGAAAAAGGGCCATCCGCCCGATCCGGCGAAAAGGCCCAGCATGAAAAAGACTGCCAGGTAGACGTACAGCGTCGCTGGCCCCAGGGCGGCGGCGAAAGGCTGGGCGGCCAGGGCGATGATGGACGGCAGGGCTGCGATCACGTTTACCACGCGGATATGCACCAGGGGGCCGTAGCGATCCTGGAGCACGCTGGTCAGCAGGCCAGACACCAGCGAGCCGCACACCTGAGCGGAGATAAACAACCCGGTGGCCTCCTGGCCCAGCTTTAGGTTTTCTGTGGCATGCAGCACATAGAACGCGCTTGCCACGGATACGAACCCACTGATTACCCGCATCACCACCACCCGCAGGAAGGGCTTGTCTTCCACCATGATCCGGGGCAGCATTGCCAGGATGCGGGTCAGGCTGGGCATTTCCTCTTTGGGCGTGCCGTTGGCCTCTGGCTCGCGGATGAACGACAGGCAGAACGTCCCGGCTACAAAGATGGTAGAAGCGATGCCAAAGAGGATGGCATAGTTCACGGGGAAGGGCCAGTTTTGATTACTCAGAGCATAGCGCACAAAAGCGCCCACGCCAATGCCTACCAGCCCCCCGGCCACCTGCGGCATGCCCATAATCCGGCCTCGGCTGCGCGGCGGGATACACTTGGCCATCAAATCGAACCAGGGTATGCTGATAAAGGCGTCAATAGAGTAAAAAGCGACGATGCTGGTGATGACCAGGATCAGCGTAAGGGTCGGGCGGTTTTGGCCCAGCAGGAGCAAGCCGATGGCGGCTAGCCAGTAGATGGTGCGGCCAGGCCAGGCAAAGCGCAACATGACAGGCTTTTTCTTGCGCATGCGGGAGGTGGCGCTGGCAGCGAAAAGCTGCGGCAATAGCCAGGCCCCGCTTTGTAGGCCGCCTGCCAGCCCCACAATCACCTCTGACCCGGATAGCTGCATGATCAGTCCAGGGATTACGGTAGTCGCGCTGATAAAGCTCGTGGCAATGGTGAATAGAGTGGCTTCGATGGCAAAGATGCGGGCGTTCCATTGAAAGTGCGATGGTGTGCTTTCGCACTGCCCTGCTTGCGCGCGAACGGTGTCAGTCACGGATATCTCCTGAGGGGTGATCCACAATCGACCTAATATAACCTGACGGGCATGGGCCGTCAAATGATGTTTGCGAGTCAGGGCGCGTGCTTAGAGCAGCCGCCCCGTGTGAGCGGGGGCGGGGCGCGGGCTGCTGCCTTCGGCCAGGGCGGCTTCTAGCCGGGCGATCAGCCCTGTTCGGCGCTGGGTGGAGCGGGCCTGCGCCACGGCTACCCGCACGGCTTGCTCCTGAGTGACCAGGACGGCCAGCCGCTCGGCCCGCGAGAGGGCGGTGTAGAGGATATTGCGCTCTAACATGACATAATGGCTCTTGAGCATGAGCACCACCACGGCGGGCCATTGCGAGCCTTGCGCCGAGTGAACGGTCATGGCCCAGGAGTGGACCAGCTCGTCCAGTTCCTCGAACGTGTAGAGGACGCTATGGTCGTCAAAGCGCACCGTCAGCGTTTTGTCCTCCAGGTTGATCCGGCTGATGATGCCGAGATCGCCGTTCAACACTTGCTTCTGATAGTTGTTGCGGGTTTGGCGGACCTTGTCTCCTTCGCGCAGGACGCGCCGCTCTTCGGGGTTGCGTGTGCCGCGAAATTCGAGCTCTACCTTGTGTGCGTCCGGGGGGTTCAGGGCTTGCTGCAACGCGTCATTGAGTGCGCGAATGCCTGCCGCACCGTGGTGCATGGGGGCCAATAGCTGCACTTCCGCGGGGGGCACGTCCAGGTATTGTGGCAGACGGGTAGTTACCAGGCTGACCGCCAGCTCTTTGGCCTCCTCTGGCGTTTCGCGGAGCATCTCGAAATAGTCCGAGCGTTCCGACGTGGCGCGGATGGGGCGCTGGCCGGTGCGGACGCGGTGACAGTTCACCACGATCATGCTCTCATCCCCGGCTTCCTGGCGGAAAATCTGCGTCAGGCGCGTAACGGCCATCCCCGGCACGCGCCCACTCTCGGCGGCGGCGATCAGGTCTTGCAGCACCGCGCCCGGCCCCACCGAAGGCAACTGGTCCACGTCTCCCACCAGATAGAGGTGGGTTCCCTCGGCCATCCGCGCAATGATCTCGTCTAGCAGCCACAGGTCAATCATGGAAGATTCGTCCACGATCAACACCGTCTCGTTGATAGGCTCGATCTCGGTGGAACTGAACCCAATGCCAAGGTGGCGGTGGACGGTGGCGGCGGGGCGCTGGGTGGAGGTTGCCAGTTGTTTGCTGGCGCGGCCAGTAGTGGCGCATAGCGCATAGCTCACGTCCAGCGCCTCCAGGCAGGCGATCAGCGAGCGCATGGTGGTCGTCTTGCCGGTGCCGGGGCCGCCGGTGAGGATGGTCAGCCGCGTGCCCGTCAGCAGGTGCACGACGGCGGCGCGCTGTTCGTCCGTCAGGCGGGTATGGCCCGCCTCGGCCACCAACTGGCGGGCGTCCTCTTGGGAGAGGCGCAACCCGCTACGCGGGGGCTTGCCCAGGTAGTAGGCCAGACGCTCGGCGATGCGCTGCTCCGTGTGGGCTACCTGTGGCAAGTAGAGGGCTTGCGGCGGTTGCTCGTCGGGTTGCTCTGGCGGTGCGCCGCCAACCGGCTCGCGGATAATCCGCGCCTGCTCGACCAGCGCTTCTATCTGGGGGCGGATGGCCTCTACGCTCGTCTCCGTCAGTCGAGCCGCCTCGTCAGCGATCTGATCGGCGCTGCTCCAGAGGTGCCCATCGGCCAGGGCCTCTTTGAGCAGGTATACCACGGCGGCTTGCAGGCGTTGGGGAGCGTCCGGGGCGATACCTAGCCGTTGGGCAATCTTGTCGCACGTTTTGAATCCGAACCCGCGCACCTCCTCGGCCAGGCGATAGGGGTCTTGGGTGATTGCCAACCACGACTCGCGGCCATATTGGCGATAGATGCGCTGGGCCTGGTTGGGTGTCAACTCGGCCACGCCTTGCAGGTTGATCATCAGTTCGTGTACGCCCTGGTGCTCGGCCCAGCTTTCGCGGATGGTCCGGGCGCGCACCGGGCCGATGCCGGGGGCTTCTTCCAGGCGGTGGCCGCCCTCCTGAAGCACGCGGAAGGTATCCTGCCCAAAGTGGTTGACCAGGGCCTTGGCATAGTGTGGCCCCAGCCCCTTGATGCTGGAACCGGCAAGGTATCGCTCGATGGCTGCGAGGCTGCGCGGCATTTCGGGCGCTGCTGAAGAGACCTGCACTTGCATGCCATACTTGGGATCGCGCCGCCACACGCCCTCTATCCGGTAGCATTCGCCCACGCGAGGCTTGCCGAAATAGCCCACCGCCACCACGCCTGCGGCCACCGGCTCGTCGGCGGGAACCAGGTACACCACGGCATACCCTGCGTCTTCGTTGGCAAAAGTGATCCGTTTGATAGAGAACACGCCCGCGACCGGGTCTCCTTCATGGCCGAACAGGCCGCTCACTTGATTGCTGACCTCAGCACCCATGCCTTCCTTCCCGAACAGATTTCAATGCACGTTTCACTCTAGCGCCACTGTGGCGCGTTCCGCCTCACTCGTCTTGTGGGGGAGATAGCTCCCCGTTTGCGAGGAGGCTTGACACTTCTCCCGGCGACAGGGTGACGCGGGTTTTCCCGGCCTGCACGTGCCCCTGACCTTGCAGCAGCGTGCAGGTGGTCGTGCCCTGGGCGTCCGTTGCAAACGTAGCCGCGCCCACCAGTTGCACGCTCCCGCCGGGCAACTCCAGGCGCAGGCGGGAGTTGGTCCCGCGTTGCAGGGGGGCAGAAACCAGGCTCGCCTGCCCGGCCCGTTGGCGGATGGTGGTGCGCGATGCGCGGCCGCCGGGGCTGCCCTCCAACTGCTCAATCTCCCATTCCCCCGCCGACTCGACCCGCATCTGGCTGCCGTCAAAGAACTGGATCAGGGCGATGGTTCCCTGGTCGCTTCTCAGGCGATGGCCCTGCAAAACCGTGTCGCCAACCTGGAGCGGTTCCCAGGTGCCCTCTGCGCGCTCTACCTGGAGCGCGCCCGCGTCTATTTGGGCCACCGTTCCCTCGCGGGGCAGCGGGCGGCTGGCCCACGCCAGATAGGCCCCGGCGCCAACGAGCAGCAGCAGAGCCAGCCCCAGAGCGATGCCCCGCCACCAGCGGCGCAGGCGCGAACCGCGCAGCGCCAGGGGGGTCCACTGGTTGGGGTTGCGCTTCTCCCCGATGGGGTCGCGGGCCTCCGGGGTGGTGGCGGGCTGGGCGCTCATCGGCGGCGGTTAGCCAACACGGCGGGGTTGGCGACGAACTCGGGCAAGCCACCACGCACCACGGCCAGCGCAGACTGGGCCACCCGCCGACGCATGGAAGCGAACGTCGCGTCGGCATACGAGGCCGAATGCGGCGTCAGCACCACGTTGTCAAACTGGCATAGGGGGTGATCCAGGGGGATAGGCTCTGTCTGGTACACATCCAGCGCCGCCCCGGCGATAGTCCCGTCGCGCAGAGCGGCAATTAGCTCGCCCTCGTTTACGACGGGGCCGCGACTGGTGTTGATGAGATAGGCGCTGGGGCGCATGGCTTGCAGGAATGTCGCGTCAATCAGGCCCCTGGTCTCCGCGGTGAGCGGCACATGCACCGAGACGAAATCGGAGCGCTGGGCCACTTCTTGCAGCGATACCTGCTCTACGCCCATCTTTTCAAAGACGTCGGCGGCCACATAGGGGTCGTAGGCGATTACCTGCATCTTGAGCGCCAGGGCGCGCTGGGCCAACGCCTGCCCGATATTCCCAAATCCCACCAGCCCCACGACTTGGTGATGGATTGTGCCCATAGGGGTGAGCGCATTGCGCGCAGCAGCCCAGCCTTTTTCCCGCAGGGTGCGGTCCAGCCGGGTGATTTTTTTGGCGCAATCGAGCAGGAGCACCAGGGCATGGTTGGCGACTTCGTCTATGCAAAAGTCGGGAAAGTTGGCGATGACGACGCCGTGTTCCGTTGCGGCTTCCAGGTCAATGGTATCCACGCCGATGCCATAGCGCACCACCACCTTCAGGCGAGGGGCGTTGGCAAAGACCTCGCGGGTGAAAGGCTCAGAGCTACACAATGCGGCGTCGGCGTCGCGAACAGCCTCGATCAACTGGGCTGGAGTGCTGCACTTGCCGCGCAGCACGAATTCGACGTCGGGTACGTTCAGGACTTGAGGCTCTTCTACAAGGACGGTGCCCGGCGCAGCGCCGGTGTGCACGATGAGTTTCATAATCCCCCCGTGATATGCGTGATGGTGTGATGTACGGCTTTCCATAGCTTGCTACTGTCTCTATAATAAGCCAGGAACCGCACCTGTCAACAGCGGGGCTACTTGGCGGTTGAAACCGCGGCAACCTTTGCATCGCCAGCTTGCTGGCGCGTCCATCTTCGTGGGCTGGCTCTCTAGCCTGCGAAGGCAGGTGCGCCATGCATGGTGGCGCCATGTATGGCGCACCAACTTGTTGGCGATGCAACGGTTGGTGCAGTTTTAACCGCCTGCCCCGGCCTGGGACTGAATGTCCCAGGCTGCGGAAAGAGGAAACCCGTCAAAACGGGTTTATGCGCATCTAATGCACTTGAGTGCATTTTGTTTTATACTAGCCCGGCACCTTCAGTGCTCGGCATGTATACCGCGGCGTGCATGCCGCTGGCGGGAGGCTGAACACTCTCGCCCCGTGGAAGGGGATTGGACCGCCGCCATCCTTGGCCAATGGCACTAACTTCTGGTTGTCATGACCAGCGGATCACCCTCACCACCCTCACCCTATCCCTCTCCCAGTGGGCGAGGGAACCAGATACCCTCATCCCCGGCTGTACCCAGCCGCCCGGCAT
>JAAYXX010000283.1 GCA_012515695.1 Chloroflexota bacterium | reverse complement strand
TGGCTCGACTACCCCGGCGGCAGAGATTGCACTGGTGAACGCGAACCCGGTGCTGCGCGCCGAGTCGCACCCCTCGCTGCCCACCAATACCGACTATATGGGGTTCAACACCACCGGCAAGTTCGAGGCGTTGGATAACCGCGACGTGCGCGTGGCGCTGTGCAAGGCTATTGACAAGGCCAATCTGGTGGGCGAGATTTTCCAAGGGTTCTCCTATCCCACCTATGGCATTTTGCCCAAAGGCTTTCCGGGTTATAACGAAGAGGGATTGATCAACCTGGAGCCGAACGTGTATGATCCCGAGGCAGCCAAGCAGTTGCTGTCCAAGGCGGGCTACCCGGACGGCAAGGGCTTCCCCAAGTACGAGATGTGGATTCGCGACCCCAAAGGCAAGTTGTTGCCCCTGTGCCAGGCCATCCAGGCCCGCTGGAAGGAACATCTGGGCATCGAAGTGGAACTGCGCCCCACCGATTTCCAGACTTTTACGAGCAACCTGAAGGAAAACGAGCCGATCTATGTGGTGAACTATTCGCAAGACTACTTCGACCCGGCCACGTTCCTAAACATCTTCCGCTCCACCGGTCGCCATCCGCACAGTGATCCGGACTGGGACGAGTTTTACGGCGAGATCAATGCTCTGCTGGACCCGGAAAAGCGCTCTGCGGGACTGAAAGAGGCCGAGATCAGGTTGTTCCAGGATGCCGCGTTCTATGGCCTCCACTGCCCCTTTAACATCGCCTTGTGGCCGTGCAACAAGGCTGGCGAATGGGTAGAGCCTAACAAGGATGGCTACTCCTTTGTGAACGGCGCGCCCGGCATGTTCCACGCCTTTGAAAAGTGGTACTGGTCCAACTCGGATTGCCGCTCGCAGCTCAAGTAGCGTGTAGTCCGCTCTGTAAGGTAAGCAATGCTGTTGGTGGGGCGCAAGGTTTCCGCGCCCCACCAACTGAACTCGGCCATTGTTCAATCAAGCAGGAAAGGTCATTGAATAGATGCTCAGTTATACCATTAGACGCTTTGCGGGCATCCTGACCACGCTACTGCTGCTGTCCTTGTTCACCTTCTTGCTCTCTCGCGCCGTGCCGGGTGGTCCCTGGGCCATTGGGGCCGAGATTCCCATGAGCGCCGAGCAGATTGCGCGTTTTGAGGCCCGCTATGGCCTGGACAAGCCGCTGATGGTACAGTACCTGGTCTGGCTGCGTAACGCCCTTACACTCGACTTTGGAGTCGCCTTTACCACGCCGGAATTGACGGTCACACAGTTGATTAGCCGCATGTTGCCCTATAGCGCGTTGGTGGGGGGATTGGCGGCCCTGCTGGCTATCTCCCTGGGTATCCTGATGGGGATGCTGGCCGCCGCGTTCGAGGATTCCTGGTTTGATAACCTGATCACGGGCTATGCAGTGATCATGAGCACCATTCCCTCGTTTGTCATGGGCTTTTTGCTGGCCTACTTTTTCGCCGTCAAGCTCGGATGGTTCCCCTCCGGAGGGTGGGGCACTGGCGACTTGTGGCCAGGGGTCAAGTATCTGGTATTGCCCGTGGTGGCGTATGGCCTACCGGCGACAGGCGGCGTGGCGCGGTGGACCCGCCAATGCTTGCTAGAGGCCATGTCCTCGGAATATGTGCGGACAGCCTACGCCAAGGGGCTGCGGCAGGTGGCGGTCATAGTCAAGCATGTGTTGCGTAACGCGCTCATCCCCATGGTTACCAGCTTTCTGCCCATGTTCCCCGGCATGATGACCGGCTCGCTGTTTATCGAGCAGGTGTTTGGCATCCCTGGCCTGGGCAAGTACTTTGTCCAATCCAGCACCAACCGCGATTACCCGCTGGTGCTGGGCGTGACCATGTTCTGGGCCGTGTTGATATCCCTGACCTATTTCGCCACGGATGTGCTGTATGGGCTGATTGATCCCCGTGTGCGTGTAACGGAGAAACGCTGATGACCACCAAAGCATTGACTGCCCCTGTTGGTGAAGACCGGGTCCGTTACCGGAGTTTTTGGGCGGGGGCCTGGCGGCGTTTTCGGCGGAACAAGCTGGCCATGTTTGGTCTGTGCTATGCCATCTTCATCATTTTGGTGGCCATTTTTGCTCCTGTACTGACTCCTTACACCTATGATGCTATTGCGCCGGACATTGCGCTACAGCCGCCTTCGGCTGATCACCCGATGGGCACGGATTTGCTGGGGCGCGATTTGCTCACGCGCATCATCTATGGCGCGCGCCCCATGCTTCTGGTGGGAGTTGTGACGGGCCTTGCCGGGCTGGCGATTGGCGTGCCAATGGGCATCCTGGCCGGGTATGTAGGCGGGGTCTTTGATTGGATAGTGACCCGGTTGGTGGATATGTTCTCGGCGCTGCCCTACTATTTGATCGTGTTGTTCATGGTGATGGTGCTGTCTCCCAGCCTGACCAATATGGTGATTGCCCTGACCATTACTGGCTGGGTGGCGTCCTGCCGGATGGTGCGGGGGATGGCCTTCTCTGTGCGCGAGCAGGACTATATCGAGGCGACGCAGGCGCTGGGCATTCCCACCTGGCGGGTGCTGGTGTTTCACATTCTGCCGCAGATCGCGCCCCTGTTGTTGTGGAGCTTTGCCTCTGGCATCCCTGCGGCGGTGTTTGCCGAGGCGGGGTTGAGCTTTTTGGGGATGGGCATTCGCCCGCCGCGACCAAGCTGGGGGCAAATGTTGGGGGAAGCTGGCAATTATTGGATATACTGGCCGCACATGTTCATCTTTCCCTCGCTGATGATTACCCTTTCGGTGCTGGCTTTCCAGGGGTTGGCCGATGGGTTGCGTAAAGCCCTGGACGTGAGCACGAACCTGTAGGCGGGGGCAAAGAAATGACGCTACTGCAAGTTCAAGACCTGGAAGTACGGTTTTACACCAAAGACGGCGAGGTGCAGGCAGTAAACGGCATCTCCTACTCGCTGGACGAGGGGGAGACGCTGGGAATCGTGGGCGAATCGGGCTGCGGCAAGTCCGTCAGCACGATGGCGATGGTCCGCCTGTTGCCCGAACCCCCGGCCAAGATTACCGGCGGGCACGTGATATTCGAGGGGAAGGATATACTGTACCTCAAGCCCAGCGAACGCCATCAGGTGCGTGGGGGCAAGATCGCGCTGATTTTCCAAGACCCCATGACCAGCCTGAACCCTGTGATGACCATTGGCGACCAGATTGGCGAGGCGGTGCAGGTGAACCTGGGGTTGAACAAGGAGCAGGCCCGCCAGCGCGTGATCGAGGTGCTTACGCAGGTGGGCATCCCCAAGGCGGAGGAGCGGCTGGGAGACTATCCCCACCAGTTTTCGGGCGGTATGCGCCAGCGGGTGATGATCGCGATGGCGATTTCCTGTCGGCCCAAGCTGCTGATTGCCGACGAGCCGACTACTTCGCTGGATGTGACCATTCAGGCCCAGATTGTCGAGTTGGTGCGGCGGTTGCAGCGCGAGCTGAACATGGCCGTGATCTGGATTACCCACGACCTGGGAGTCGTGGCCCGCATCGCCCAGCGCATTAACGTGATGTACGCCGGGTATATCATCGAGACCGGCCCCATCAAGCGCATCTTTAAGCGGCCTTCGCATCCCTACACCGTGGGGTTGTTGGGGTCGGTGCCGCGCATGGACCTGGGGACGGATCGAGAGCTGTACTATGTAGAGGGCGCGCCGCCGGACATGATCCGGCTGCCGGAGGGTTGTCCTTTCCATCCCCGCTGCCAGTATCGCACCGAACGCTGCCTGCAAGAGCGGCCTGTGTTGGCAGAAGTAGAGCCGGAGCATCAGTCGGCTTGCTGGAATGTGGAAGCGTTGCTCGCCGGGCGGGCCGACCAGCCAACGGGGAAGGGGAGGGCGTGATGGCCGAGCCGAATGTGTTGGTCAAGGTAGAGAACCTGAAGCAGTACTTCCCAGTCAAGCGAGGGTTGCTTCAGCGGGTAGTGGGCCACATCAAGGCG
>JAAYXX010000282.1 GCA_012515695.1 Chloroflexota bacterium | reverse complement strand
GTCGCCATGCATGGCGCGCCCACCTTCGTGGGCTGATTTGCAGTCGCCGAAGGGCGACGCGCCAGCAAGCTGGCGAGGCAAACGTTGCTGCGGTTTCAACCGCCCATCCTGATGGCTGTTACCGAGCTATTTTGTGAAAACTCATAAACGGGTTGGCTATTCTGTAATGTACTTTAGTACACTTTTTCAATCACCAGCCTGACACTTTAGTGCTAGGCGTTCGGCGCGGGCCGCAGCCACAGCGGGTTACCCAAGTTAATAGCTAAAATTCATAAACCGCCTATAGCGCGCCCGCTTGCCGCCCGGTACATGACACATTACAATCCCTTGCAGGGAGTGCCAGTTTTAGGAGGTACGCCGAGTGGAGCATCAGTTGGCGGACGGCGCCGAGTATGATGTGATTATCGCCGGGGCCAGCTTTGCGGGGCTGGCGGTGGCGGCCCCTTTGCGCGGCAAGCGGGTGCTGCTGCTGGACCGCAAGCCGGTGGGCACGCGCCCCACGTCGGCCTGCGGCACCACGCTGCAAGCCCTGCAAGCCCTGGGGCTGGAAGAGGCTGTGCAGCAGATCCACCAAGAGGTCACGCTGCATACGCCCTATCGCTCTGTGACCTACCCCGCCTCACACACCCAATGCGTGCTAGATTATGCCCTGCTCTGCCGCCTGCTGCAAGAGCGGGGCGACGCCGAATTCTTGCAAACGCCCGCGCTGGGCCTGGAACAGGGCGGCGTGCGAACGAGCCAGGGCATCTATCGGGGCAGGTTCCTGGTGGACGCAAGCGGCTGGCGGGCCACGCTGGCGAGCAGCCTGCGCCCCGGCCTGGTGCGCGCCGACCACCTGAGCGTGGGCATCGAAACGGTGATCCCCCATCGCCAGGAGGGCCTGCACTTTTGGCTGGGCATTTCAGAGAAACGGGCAATAGACATCGGCTGGGTCTTTCCGGCGGGAGATGTGAGCCACGTGGGGGTGGCCCGCTATGCGCGCAACCGCCCGCTGCGGGGCACGCTGGACCGCTTTTTGGCCGAACGGGGGCTGGAATGCGGCGAGGTGTACGGCGGGGCGATCCCTGCCGCGCTGCGTCCGGCGACAATCGGCGACCTGTTCCTGGTGGGTGATGCCGCCGGGCATTGCCTGCCCACCACCGGCGAGGGCATTCGCGCCGCGCTCTTTTTCGGCACGCACCTGGGGCAGCTATTGAACGACACGCTCGAAGGGCGCATGACCCCCGCAGCGGCGCGGGCGCTCTATCGCGAGATGGTGGAACAGCGGCGGCGGGCCTATGGCTGGCTGCGCGGGTTGCAGGGCCTCGTCACCCGCACGCCACTGCCCCTGCTAGGCGAGGGGCTGCACCTGGCCGAATTGACTGCACTCTACAAGCCCGTGTTCCGGCGCTATTATGGCGGGCTGGCGGTGGGCACAGCCCCGGCAACACTCCACACTCGCCCATAGCGCGCCCGGCGAGCCAGGGGAAACGGGAGCGCTAGTCTTGCCTGCTAAACAGCCACACAGCCGGGGTAAGAAAGAGCACGGTCAGCCCCGCCATGATAGCCACGTCAAAGCCGATGGGGAACACCCGTAGCTCTTGCAGGGCCGCCTCTGACACGTTCTGCCCCAAGACCACCTGCCGCAGCGCGTCCACCCCGTAGGCCATCGGGTCTAGCCGGGACAGCGTTCGCAGCCATGTTGGCGCGCTGTTCAACGGGAAAAACGCGCCGGATAAAAAGAACATGGGCAGCACCAAAAAGTTCATCAACACCTGAAAGCCCTCCAGCGTCCGTTGGCGCACAGCCACCAGGATGCCCAACGCCGTCATCATCGCGGCCAGCAGCAGCATCAGCGCGATGATCAGCAGGATTTGCCCCACACTCAGGCTTATCCCCAGCACCGGCGCAAAGATCAACACCAGCGAACCCTGGAAAACCGCCACCGTGCTGCCCCCGGCCACCTTGCCCAGCGCCACGGCTGTGCGCGATACCGGCGCGACCATCACCTCCTTGAGAAAGCCAAACTCGCGGTCCCACACAATCGAGATCGCCGAAAAGATAGAGGTGAACAGCACGGCCATCGCCAGGATGCCGGGGAACACGAACTGGGTAAAGTCAATCTGCCCGCCACCCAGCCCGGCGGAAATGGCAGGGGCCAGCCCCGCGCCGAAAACAAACAGGTAAAGCGCGGGCTGCGCCAGGGAAGCCACAATCCGCACCCGGTCACGGACAAACCGCAACACGTCGCGATACCAGATCGTGTAGATGCCCCTCAGGTCGCGCTGCAAGCGGCCCATCATCAGCAGCCATTCCCTCCCAGCGGGCTAGCGTCGCCGCCCCATCTGGCCGCGCATCTGGTCTCTGGCGCTGGCCTCTTCCTCGCGGATGGCCCGGCCGGTCAGCTTGATAAACACATCCTCCAGCGTGGGGCGGCGCAGGTCAACGGCCTGGACGAACACGGGCGTGTCGCCGTTTGCCAGGGCGGACACGATCTGCGGGATGAACTGGTCGCCGTGGGCGGTTTCGATGATCAATTGCCCCTCCGGGCCGGTGCGCGGCTCGATGGCATACGCCTCGGCCAGCCGGGCGGCGGCCCGGGCGTTATCGTCTGTACGCACGCTGATGATATCCCCGCCCATCAGCGATTTCAGGCCCGCCGGTGTATCCAGCGCGATGATGTCGCCGTGATCAATAATGGCGATCCGGTCGGCGTTCTCGGCCTCTTCCATGTAATGCGTCGTCAGGAACATGGTCAGCCCCACCTGGCCGCGCAGGTTGATCAGGTATTCCCAGATATGCCGCCGCGTCTGTGGGTCCAGCCCGATGGTTGGCTCGTCCAAAAACAACACCGCCGGGTGGTGCAACAGGCCGCGAGCGATTTCCAGCCGACGCCGCATCCCGCCGGAATAGGTGCGTACCAGTGCGCGGGCCTTGTCCGTCAGTTCCACCATCTCTAACAGTTCCCGAGCGCGTTGCTCAAACACCGCGCCCGGCACGTTGTACAGCAAAGCGTGAAAGCGCAGGTTCTCCCAGCCCGTCAGGCGCTCATCCAGGCTGGGGTCTTGGAAGATCAGCCCCAACGACTGGCGCACGGCGTCCGGCTCTCGGCGCACATCATAGCCGTTGACGGTGGCGTGGCCGGAGGTGGGGCGCGATAGCGTGCAGAGCATGTTGATGGTGGTGCTTTTCCCCGCGCCATTTGGGCCGAGAAAGCCGAACAACTCGCCCTCGTATACCTCAAAGCTGATGCCGTTCACGGCGGTGAAATCGCCGTATCGCTTGACCAGCTCACGAACCTCGATTATGTTCATCCATTTCTCTCCGCAACAGCCTGAAAGCGTGCAACTACCTGGAAGCGTGAGAATGGGCGCACATCGTGGGGGATGGCGGGGGACGGGACGTTGAGCAGAACCAGGGGCGGGCGCGATGCAGGAAAAACTGGGGGCACATGCCGAACGAGCCAGGCTTGTAGCGGCCTACTATGGCCGCGTGGTGAATTATAGTCAAGCGTGGAGGGGGCGCAAGTGTCGCAGATAAATACAACAGGCGACGCGGGTGCGTCGCCTGTTGTCGTAACCGTGAATAAGGGGGACTAGGCTTACCTGCTCGCCTTCCACTCGTCGAACTGTTTCTGCACTTCGGCAAACACCTTCTCCGCGCCCGCCGCCTTCATCTGCTCGATGTACTTGGGCAGGTTCTCCGCCGGGTCCAGGCGACCCTGGCGCAACGGCTCGCCGATTTCCTTGTCCGCCGCCGTGACCTGGGCGACTTCGTTGGCTACCGGGTCCTGGACAAAGGCAAAGCCCATCGCCTTGGACGTGCCCGAGGTCTCGTTCAACTCGCGGGTCTTTTCCCAGGTGTTGGCCTCGGCCTGCGCCTCGTCCACATAGTAGGCGTTGAACTGGTTGCCAAACATCCAGTCGGTGTTCGGGTTGTAGGGGCTGTTCTCCGGCGTAATCCCTTCGGGGAAGCCGATGATCTTGCGCTCTTTATCTACCCACACCCAGTGCTTGCCCTTGATACCCTTGCAGATCAGGTTGTAGGCTTCGACGTCGGTGTTCCACAGTTCCAGCAGCCTGATGGCCTTTTCCTGGTTCTGGCAGGTTCGCACCAGGCCGTTCATCGTCGGCACTACCGAGCCGGTTGTCACAAAGGGCTGCGAGTAGGCCTGGATGGGGATATTCAAAAAGTCAAAGCCGTATTTGGCCTTGTCTTCCGACTCGCGGCCAGGCTTGGCGACGTTGATGGGCACGCAGGCATACATGCCCGCCTTCATCTGCGCGACAAAGTCCTCGCCAGAGGTCGGCTCAAGAGGCAGGAACTCGGAGGTATACCACCGCCGGGCAATTTCGATGGCCTGCTCAAACTCGGGATATTCCCAAGGGAAGGCCAGTTTGGTTTCCTCGTCATCCCAACGCATGTAGGTCATCGGGCCAACACCATCCAGCCCCCACATGCCAGTCCACCAGGTCGGGGACTCGTTCGGGTTGAACCAGCCCGTAGGATACATCCCGTCCATGTTGTCCTTGACAGCCTGGAAGAACGGATCGTACGTATCCAGGCCGTCCAGGGTACTGACGTCGAAAGACAGCGCCTCGACGACATCCTTGCGAATGTCAAAGCCGTTAATGGTGGCCCAGATTTGCTGGTTGATCGCGCCGTACAGCTTGCCATTAACGCGCGCAGCATCCCAGACTTCGGGCTTGATGCTCGCCCAGAGGCCGGGAGCATACTCGGGCAGCAGGTCATCCAGGGCGACCAACACGCCGTTGCGGACGTTGGCGTAAAAGTCGTTGGCCCAGTTGCAGGTATACATCAGGTCGATGTTTTCCCCGGCGGCCAGGTCCAGCTTGAGCCGTTCGTTAAAGGCGCTCGAGTCCATCGGCACCAGCTTGACGGTGCACCCGATCTTGTCTTGGGTGATCTCGCTCATCGCGTCCTGAACGAGCTCTACATCGTTCATTGGCCCCCACGCCAGAAAATAATAGTTCACTTCCACGACGGCATCAGACGGCTGACCCGCTTCGGCCTTGGTCGGCTCTGCATCGGGGGCCTGGGTGGCCTCGCTCTCGACTGGGGCGGCGGTAGGGGCCGTCGTGGTAGCAGGCTGCTTGGGAGCGCAAGAAGCCAGAGCAGCGGCGGCGAGGCCGCTACCTGCCAGCATCAGAAAACGACGACGTGATAGCAAAGTCAGTGTGGACATGGTCTTCCTCCTTTGGTGACAATGCCAATGCCTGATTAGCCAATGCCTGATTAGTCGATCCGGTCAAGAGTCACGACGTTTGATCCAGGGTTGCCTCCTAAGGTGATAAGCCTGATCCGACCTATTTCAGCGCGCCCACGGTAATGCCCCGGATAAAGTAACGTTGCAGCGCCAGGAAAATCAGAGCAGCCGGGCCGGTAGCCAGCACGGACATGGCCATACGCACCGTGTTCACTGGCAGGCTCAAGCCGGTTGTTTGCGGGCTGGCCTGGATGGCGCGGGCATTCATCATAATGTTGTAGAGCATGTATTGCAGCGGGTGCAGCTTGGGGCTGTCGATAAACAGCAGCGCCAAATACCAATCGTTCCAATACATCAGGATACAGAACAACCCCACCGTCGCCAGAGAGGGCGTGGACATGGGCAGAATCATCTGGAAAAACACCCGCCATTCCCCGGCGCCGTCAATGCGGGCCGCGTCGAGCAATTCGTTGGGTAGTTGGGCGAAAAAGGTCCGCAGCAGCAAAACGTACCAGGGCACAATCAGGTGGGGCAGAATCAGCGCCCAGACGCTATCCTTGATATGCAGCCCCTGCGTCAGCCAGATGTACCAGGGAACGAGGCCGCCGTTGAACAACATGGTAAAGAATACAAAGAACGAGAGCTGCTTGCGCCAGGGGAAATCCTGTCGCGAGATCACATAAGCCAATAGCGACATCAGGAGCATCCCCAACGCGGTGCCCACAACCGTCACAAAAGTCGTAACTCCATAGGCGCGAATAATCTGCGAGGGAACCCGCAGGATGTAGCTGTAGGCATAGGGGGTAAACGTGCGCGGGATGAGCGAATAGCCATACCGGGCGATATCCGCCTCATCCGAGAACGACGCCGAGACAATCAATAGCAGGGGCAATATACAGCCTATACTAATGATCATCATGAATACGTGAATGATGCTCTGCCCTAGGTGGTGGGTAAGGCGAGAACGGTTGCGGCTCTGGGTGTGCGCTGTCATGGCATATCTCCGCTTCTAGAATAGGGATCTGTCTGGATCAATACGCCGGACGACCCAGTTGGACACAAAGACCAGAGCAAAGCCAACCACCGACTGGTAAAAGCCTGCTGCGGAGGCCATGCCAATCTGCGCGCTTTTGGTCAATCCGCGGAACACGTACGTGTCAATGACGTCCGTCGTGCGGTAGAGCGCCCCCTGATCCCGCGTGACATGGAAGAACAAGCCGAAATCAGCGTAGAAAATGCGCCCGATGGACAGCAACAGGTTAATCGTGACCAGCGGCATCAACAACGGCATGGTAATATAAATCGTCTTGGCCCAACTGTTCGCGCCGTCCACTTCGGCAGCTTCGTAATATTCGGGGTTGATGCCCAACATGCCCGCAAAGTAGACAATGCTCCAAAAGCCTACCGATTTCCAAAGGTTGGCCGTAGTGAGAATATAGGGCCAGACTTTGGGCGTGGAATACCAGGGAACCTTGGACATGCCCAGGTCAGCCAATATACGGTTCACCATACCCGTGTCCGAATTGAACAGGGCAAATACAAACACGCCCACAATAACCCATGAGATAAAATATGGAAAGAACAGGGCTGTCTGATAAAAACGCGTCAACACCGAGTGTTGTATCTGATACAACAAGATTGCGACGGCCAACGAGCCAATTAGCGTGGTAAAGATAAAGATGCTATTCAGTAGCAGGGTGTTGGTCAGAGCGCGCCATGCCTCCTGCGTGCCCACCAGGAAGCGAAAGTTGTTCAGCGCGATCCAGGGACTTTTGAGTATCCCCAGGTCAAAACGATAGTCCTTGAAGGCAATGATCAACCCAAACAT
>JAAYXX010000281.1 GCA_012515695.1 Chloroflexota bacterium | reverse complement strand
GTTGCGTCGCCATGCATGGCGCACCTGCCTTCGCAGGTTCGCTTCCCAGCCGCCGAAGGGCGGCGCGCCATGTATGGCGATTGCACTCGTTGGTGCAGTTTCAACTGCCTACGAGATGGCACGGCGGGTTACCGAACCATTTTGTTAATCTTTATCGGCGACCTACAGCCCAATGCGAGAGCGGAATTCAGGCACTCCGCGAATGCCCAGCCGAAGCCGGAACAGCGCCCCGGCCCCCCCGCCATTCGCCTCTTTGTTCTGACCACCTGCCGTGGTGACGTACATATCGCTGTAATCGTCCCCACCAAAGGTGACACACGATACTTGCTTTGCCGGGAACTTGACGCGCATAACCTCTTGCCCGTCGGGCGCATAGCGAATCAAGCACCAGCCATCCCAGTGCGCCGACCAGACATACCCTTCCGCGTCCACGGTCATGCCATCGGGGACGCCGTCCTCTTCCGGGCCGCGTACAAACACGCGCTGGTTGGTGATCGCGCCGGTCTCCTGGTCATAGTCGAACAAATAGATTTCGTACTTCATCGAGTCGGTGTAGTACATCTGCTTCAGGTCGGGGGTAAAGCCCATGCCGTTGGAGCAGGTAATCCCCTCCAGCACCCTGGTCAGTGTGCCATCCGGGTCGAGGCGATAGAGCCGCCCCAGCCGCCCCTCGGCGGGCATGGTCCCACAGAACACCCGCCCCATCGGGTCGGCAATCACATCGTTAAAACGGCTGGCCCGCTCTTCCGGAATCTCGCTCAAGATCGGCGTGAGCACGCCATCTCGCCAGGTTGCCACCATGCCCCGGTCGCCGAACATCAGCAGCGAGCCGTCCGCCTGGATGGTCACACCGCCCACGGGCGTGCCCTCATACACCTGCTCGTGTTCCCCTGTGGCCGGGTCATAGCGGAACATGCGCCCCTGAGGAATATCCAGCCAGTAGAGGCGCTTTTCGTCGGGGTGCCAGATACAGCCCTCCCCTGTGACACAACGATAGTCTGCGATCAACTCGGGTTGTACCATGTGTACCTCCATGTGCTATGAAGGGTGCATCCAAACCCGCGAGCGGCTATTATGCGCCCTGGCCCCTGGATGCACCCTTGTCGTACATCGAACCAATTACCGTGACGTGGGACTATGCCCCTTCGTTAAAGAACACGTACAGACCGTCTTTGCCGGGCGCAACCACATCCAGCAGCCCATTGCCGGTCAGGTCCGCGAGGGCAAAGTAAATGCCGCACCCCGTGCCCTGACGGGTCGGTCCATAGTCAATGATCTGCTTGGAAAAGCTCTCGCCGGTCCACTTGTAGTAGTAGATGCCTACGGGATCGAACGCGCCGGGATCATTGCCGCAGTGGGCGCGGTAGCGCTTGCCCGTGACCAGTTCGGGGTTGCCATCGCCGTCAATATCCACCCAGAACATATCGTGGAATTGCGAGTTGAACGGGTCAATCGCATGCTGCTTCCACGTGAACTCGCCGCCCTCGCGGCCCTGCTCATACCAATCCAGCCCATAGCGATGGCCACCGCCGACAATCACGTCGTTAAGGCCATCGCCGTTCACGTCCGCCACCAGGATGGGCACGCTGGCCGGGCCAAAGCTCCAGTCAGGATGCCAGACCCACTCCCCGCCATACGTATCTGCCGGAGCCTCCAGCCAACCATCGGCCAGCAGGAAATCCCCCCGCCCGTTGCCGGTGATGTCGCCAAAGCCGAGGCCGTGGCCCTGCTTGGCCTCCCAGATGACATGCGACTCGAACTCGCCCGTCCCGCGCCCGTTCGCGTCCTTGACCAACTTGAAGACGATCAACGCTGCGCCGGGGCAGTTGGGGACAATCTCTAGCTCGCCGTCGCCGTCCACGTCCCATGCGCGGGTCGTCTCCACGTTGCCGGTCTCGGCGATGATGTGCTCACGCCATTCGCCCCCCGCCGGGCCGGGGTTCTCTCGCCAGCGCAGCGTATTGCCCCACCATCCGCCGGTGACGAAATCCAGGTATCCATCCCCGTTCACGTCCATCGCGATGGTAGAAAAGTCATCGTAATACTCGCCGATGGCCTGTACTTCGCCGATATAGTGTCGCTTTTTGAAATCAGGCCCCTCGTACCACCATGCCCCCGAAACGATATCCAGCACGCCGTCATTGTTCACATCAAACACGCCGGCGGATTCGTATCGCTCGTCAGCAATCAACACCTTGCGAAACTTTAGTGGCATTTGCCTCTCCTTCAACTCTGCAAAATGCCCGCGCTCCACCGCGCAGGCCTAGCGACAATTCCTAGACGCCCTTCCACAAGCGGATATACTCGCGGGCCACCTTCAGATCTTCCAGCGCCTCACGCGCCTCGCAGGGCGGCTTGGCCTCCCCCTTGATGGCAGCGACAAAGTTCATCGCCTGCTGGCGCATGGCATGAATCCACGGCAAATCCGGCACGACGGTCTCGGGAGTAACGCCATTGCCGGGGTCGCGCATGATTTCCACCCGCCCAGGCCGGTTGCTGGACAACGGCGCAGGCAGCTCGATCTTGATGTAGCCATGCTCGAACGCCACAAACGCCGACTCTTGCCAGGCCACCGTCGTGGTATAAGGCGACATCTCGATGACGCCCGCCACGCCGCTCTCGCTCTGGGCGGCAAGCAGCACGCCCGACGGGTCGGCATAGGTCACGTGGTACGGCTCACCCAACAGGTAGCGCAGCAGGTTCACCTGATGGATATAATAGTTCACAAAGCTGATGTACTGCCTGTAGGTCTCTTCATCCATATCGGTGGCCGGGGGGTCGCTCGCCAACTGGGGATACCCCTCGTCCGTCCGGATCAGGTCAATGAACCCATTGGCGACCCAATCGCCCGCGGGCATCAGCACGCGCACGTACCGCAGCTTGCCCAGCTCCCCGCTGGCCTTCAGGCGGTCAATCTCTTTTTTGGCGTACATCGTGGCGGGGTCACTGCGCTTGTGATAGCCCACCATATACCAGCTTCCGCTCGCCTCCAGGGCAGCGATGACCTTTTCCCCCGCTTCCAGCGAGCCAGCCAAAGGCTTTTCCGTGAGCAGCGGAATGCCCGCCTTGAGCAATTCGGGAACCAGCGTGCCATGCCGGGTAAACGGCTGCGCCGACACGATGCCGTCTAGCTCTTCGTTCGCCAGCAATTCCTCGTGGCTCGCATACACACGCGGGATGCCATAGCGCGCGGCCACCCGCCGGGCCAGTTCGGGCCGAATCTCGGCCAGTGCCACCACCTGACAGTCGGGCACAGTCACATAGTTCTTG
>JAAYXX010000280.1 GCA_012515695.1 Chloroflexota bacterium | reverse complement strand
GGTATTATTGCGTAACACGTACACCGGGATGCCCTTGCGCTCTGCATCGGCGATAGCTGCCGGGCGTTTGCGGTAGTAGGTACGCAGGGTGAACACCACATCGGCCTCATCCAGGTCGTTGACCAAAAAGATGGGCAGGTTGAGGTGTCGGCTGGCCTGGCGAATGCGGCTCTGGTTCAGCCCATACGGGTAAATCCGTAGAGCGCCCCGACGGCCTTGTGGCGGCTGCACTGGCGCCTGTGCCTGTGCCGGTGCCCGCTCTCGCTCGATCCGGCCCGGCTCGCGTTCCCAGCGCTCGCGCTCGCCTCGTGTTGGCGGGCCGCCCGCCTGTGGCCCTACCTCTGCCTCGGGCATGACCATGTGCTTCTCGATTTCGCCGTCGGGCTGCCGCAAGCGCAGCTCCACGGGGAGCGAGTGCCCCCGCAGCAAAGCGTCCACGGCCATCGCTACGTCGCTCCGCACAGCCACGCGGTCCCAATCCTGAATCTCGATCACCACGTCAAAGGTGGGCGGGGCCTTGCGCTCTAGCACCGACTTTTGCGTGCCTCGGCGGCGCGCCTCCTCGTCGCTCAAGGTGACGGCCTGGATGCCACCCACCAGATCAGCCAGCGTGGGGTTCATCAGCAGGTTGTCCAGCGTTTGACCGTGGGCAGTGCCCACCAGTTGCACGCCTCGCTCGGCGATGGTGCGGGCGGCGGCGGCTTCCAACTCGGTGCCGATCTCATCTATGACGATTACTTCGGGCATATGGTTCTCGACGGCCTCGATCATCACGGCGTGCTGTTGGGCAGGCGTAGCCACCTGCATTCGACGCGCTCGCCCAATGGCCGGGTGGGGGATGTCCCCATCGCCGCCGATCTCGTTAGACGTATCCACAATGACCACGCGGCGGTTTTCGGCCAACACGCGGGCCACCTCGCGCAGCATGGTCGTCTTGCCCACTCCTGGCCGCCCCAGCAGCAGGACGCTCTTGCCCGACTCGACAATGTCGCGGATGATATCAATGGTCCCGTACACAGCCCGCCCGACCCGGCAGGTCAACCCGATAATGTCGCCCCGTCGGTTGCGGATGGCCGAGATGCGGTGCAGCGTGCGCTCGATGCCAGCGCGGTTATCGTCGCCGAACGCGCCAATGCGCGACACCACATAATCAATATCCTCTTCCCGCGCTTCTCTGTTGGTAAGCTGTACTTCTGTATCTACATAACGAGCGTCAGAAAAACGGCCCAGGTCCAAAACCACTTCGAGCAAATCTTCGAACCGGCCCGATTGGCGCAACGCCTCAGCGTACTCTGGCGGCAAGACGTTGACTAACGCCTCAATATCATCTGTTATCTCAAGTTGCATATCTTACCTATATAACCTCAATTATGCCAGACAATGCTGGCAGACAAGCCTTCTGATGGGGGATGGCCTTATCCCACTCGCCTGGCCTGCTCGTTAAACGTTTTCAGACGGGTGAGCAGGTCGGCATGATACACTGGCGTGCCCAAATCAACCGTGCGATCCAGTCCGGTGACTGTTACCTGTCGGCGAATGTGCACGCGGGCCGCGGTATAGGCCACCAGCAACACCTGGCGCGCGTACGAGGAGAACCCCAGCGTACGCAGTAACCAACCCAACCCTACACTATAATCAGGAACGGCGCAATAGACGGGTTTATTCGTGCAGTTGAACAGCGTCAGGATATACTTGATGCAGTGCAGGATATCTCCCCGATGTTCAGGGCGCACGACGATGTCCAACCAGCACGCTCTGGAGGTGTGCTGTAAGCCAAAATAAGCCAGCACCTTGTCCTCCTGCAACCAGACAAACTCGTCGGAGGCGTCTGACCAAGATGGCGCGCCGACCCCAGTTGTCTGCCAGCAGGTGGGAAAGGTCCCGGCCTGTACGCATTGGGGCACTACCTGGCGAAAGAACTCGCCTACTGCCCAACTATTCACAGATTCGAGCGGAAACAGCCCCTTGGGCGTTGGGCCAGCAGCCATCTCGCCGGAAAAGGTGAACACCTCTTCCCGATTGACTACCGTAAACCCCGCCTGCCGTAGCACGTCCTCGATCTCGCCATCTTCCGGTGCATACGCGGCGATACGCGAAATACCCTGCTCGGCCCCATAGATAACCAGGTATGTGAGCAACCGATACCAGATATCCGACGCGTTCAGGTGATAGTCTAGCGAAGGCGACAGGTACGCCAGGCTCCATTCGGACTTGGCCGGATGCGGATACACCTGGGCGAACCCGCGCAGGTCTTTGCCCTCTCCCGCGCCGTCGTGGATACAGGTAATCGTCCCCAAATGGTGATAGGTCAGGTAGCCGACCAGGGCGGAGTGCATGGGAGATGACGCATCCAGGAGCAGCCTTTTCAGGTCAAAGGCCACACCCTGAGGCTGCAATTGCTGGATTTTGACGATATCCCGTATACCGAAGGGTCGGATCACTCATCACCTCGAAATTGGCTCACCACTCCCTAAAGACATAATCCCGACCCTAATTATACTATTGCGTCACCCCTTTTGCAAATGGTAGGTTGTAACAACCCTAGCTTAGAAAAGAACTGACTATTAAAATACAGAACACGCTAAATAAGCGCACTTTATAATTACTCGTTGTCGTCCAGGACGCGGTAGGTAGCGTCTACCACGTCGCCGCCGTCCGTTGCGTGTGCCCCGCCAAGGCGCTGCTGATGTTGCGCCACCAGGGCGGGCGGGCACAGGCCGATGAACAACCGGATTCCCAGCGCGACTATTGCCAGGTCGTCCAGTTGGCCCAGGCCCAGCACAGGGTCGGCCAGAATGTCAATGGGCCACAGGACATAGAGCGCCGACAACACCGGAATGCTCTTTATCCAGGTCGGGACGCGCCGGTCCAGAAATAGCTTCCAGGCCACGTACAGGTCGCGCACGATCCCCAGCAGGCCGGTGATGGAACGCTCGCTTTGGTTCGATCCTCGTACTGCCATGATTCCTCCCTATCTATACGAGAACCAATTTACACATCTATTATACGCGTAAACACATGATAAGTCACACCAAGGCGACGGAATTTCCACGATTGGAGCGCAGCCCCCTGGGTGAGGAGTATGTGCGGGCCGCCCCCTCGCCCTTTGGGAGAGGGGGCGGCTCCGCAGGAGTCGGGGGTGAGGGCCACTCCGATCTTGCCCCAGCACTTGATCCGCGAAAAGTTGGCGCCATTAGCCAAGATGGCGGCGGTCCAATCCCCCTTTTCCGTGACAGCCAGATGTTGGCATCATCAGGCATTTGCGCCAGCTTTTCCCTGCCGTTATACTTGGGTATGGAGCAGATGGAATGAAAGACCTCTATCGCTGTCTAGACCAATATCCTCCGCAACTGCTGGAGGCCATCGCCGCGGCCTGGGACCGCGTCGCGGAAAGCGTCGCGCCGGAGCACGCGCCCGTGGCCCGGCCCGATGCCGACTCGCGTGAGGCGATAGAACGCCTGGTGGCTACTATGCTGTCGCCTGCGCTGCTGGCCGCGATGGTCCAATCCCTCAGCCCCAGCGCCCGCGATGTGTTGGGCCAGTTGCTGGAAGAGGGCGGGGCGCTCCCCGGCCATCGGCTGTCTGTGCGCTATGGGGCCATTCGCCGCCTGGGGCCTGCCCGCCTGATTCGCGAACAGCCCTGGAACCAGCCCGATAATGTTCTGGAAGAGCTGTATTACAGGGGGCTGATCTACCGGGCCTATGGCAGCCTGGGGAACTTTTACGGCGAAGTTGTGCTGATTGCCGAGCAGATGCAAGCGCCGCTGGCCGCGCTGGGGCTGGCTTTGGGCATCGAGTGGACGCCGGCGGAAGAACCGGCCCTGGTGCAGCGAGATGGCGACGCGCTGATCGAGGACGTGGTCGCCGTGCTGGCCCGCATTCGCCGCAACCAGCCGCGCCTGCCCGACGAGGAGGACGACGACGCCCCAGACAACGGCCAGAGCGAAGGCATACCGGCCTTGTTGCGCTCGCTGGACATGGGCGCACGTCTGATCGGCGAGGCGTCGCCCGAACGCCTCTCGTTGCTCGTGCGTATACTGTGGCGGTTGCGCCTGATTCAAGAGGATCGGCGCGTGTTGCGGCCCACCGTCAAGGCCCGCGAATGGCTACACCTACCAGATATCCGCCGCCGCCGCGCCCTTTTGCTCGCCTGGCGTGATGATCCTACCTGGAACGAACTCTCTTTCCTGCCCGCGCTGCGTCAGGCAACCCTGGCGGGCGAAGCCATCGCCCAGCCGGGCCATCCCGTGAATGCGCGGCGCGTCCTGTTGGAACTGCTGGCCCGCCATCCGGTGGGCCGTTGGATCTCGCTGGATGGGCTGGTGCAGATGATCAAGGCGCGCCGCCCCGACTATCTCCGCCCGGATGGCGATTACGACAGTTGGGGGATGGTGGACGCCGAGACGGGCGAAAGCCTGCACGGCTTTGCCGCGTGGGATCGGATCGAGGGGCAGTTGGCGGTTCTGATCATCAGCGGGCCGCTGCGCTGGCTGGGTATGGTGGAGGTTGGGCTGGATGAGGCGCAGGGGGACCCCGTCGCTTTTCGCCTGACTCCTCGGGGGGCGGCGATGTTGGCGGCTCTGCGACCGGGCAAGAGCGGGGCGAGCGCGGAACCTCCCGCGGACGAGGCCGACGTG
>JAAYXX010000279.1 GCA_012515695.1 Chloroflexota bacterium | reverse complement strand
TGGCAGATGCGCGAGTGGGTGGGCATGGAAAACCTCTGCATGATGATGATCGAGCAGCCCGCATTCGTGCAGCAGATGGCCGACTTTTGGCAGCGTTTCACGCTGGAGGTGCTGGAGAATGCCCTGCGGCGGATGCGCGTGGATTGGGTGCATTTGTCTGAGGACATGGCCTACAAGGCGCACAGCATGATCTCCCCGGCGATGACGCGCCGCTTTTTGCAGCCCACCTATTTGGCGTGGCGCGAGTTGTTGCGCTCCTACGACGTGCCCATCTATGACATGGATTCGGATGGCGAGGTCAGCGAGCTAATCCCTGTGTGGATCGAATCGGGCATCAATGTCTGCGACCCCGTCGAGGTGGCCGCGGGCAATGACATTGTGGCGTTTCGGCAGCGTTTCGGGCGCAAGATGGCGTATATCGGCGGGATTGACAAGCGGGCCATTGCTGCGGGCGGGCAGGTCATGGCCGACGAGGTGATGCGCGTTGTCCCGCCGCTGTTCGAGGAGGGGGGGTATCTGCTGGGGTGCGACCACGGCGTCCCGCCTGATATCTCTTGGCCCAACTTTGTTGAGTACACGCGCCTGCTGGCACAGCTTACCGGCTGGCTCTAGCTCCTGGGAGGGAAGCAAACATGGGCAAGATACCTGTCATCCTGGATACGGACATTGGGGGAGACATTGACGACACGTGGGCGTTGGCGATGTTGCTGCAATCGCCCGAACTCGACCTGAAACTGGTCGTGACAGACACGGGGGATACCGCCTATAGAGCGCGGATTGCGGCCAGGTTGCTGGACGTCGCCGGGCGCACCGATGTGCCGGTGGGTGTGGGCGTTCCCACCGAGGGGCATGATCAGCCGCAGTTGCCGTGGGTGGCGGATTACCCGCTGGATCGCTATTCGGGGACGGTGTACCAGGACGGCGTGCAGGCGTTGATTGACACGATCATGGCGTCTGCCGAGCCGATCACGCTGATCTGCATTGGCCCAGTGCCCAATATTCGCGTTGCGCTGCAGCGCGAGCCGCGCATTGCGAGCAAATGCCGGTTCGTGGGGATGCACGGCTCGCTGCGATGCCATCATGATGGCGGGCAAGGCGCTATCGCGGAGTATAACGTTGTGACAGATGTGCCCGCCGCTCAGGCGACCTTTACTGCGCCGTGGTTGGACATGACCATTACCCCGTTGGATACCTGCGGGCAGGTGCGGCTGGAAGGGACCAGGTACCGGGCTGTGTGCGAGTCGTCCAACCCGCTGGCGAAAGCGGTGATCGAGAACTACCGCATCTGGCTACAGGGCAGGCCAGAGGAGGGGCGTAGTTCGATCCTGTTCGATACGGTGGCGATCCACCTGGCCTATTCTACCCAGTATCTCAAGATGGAGACGATGGGCGTGCGGGTGACGGACGAGGGGTACACGGTGGCGGACCCTACGGCTCGCCCCGTGCAGTGCGCGGTAGAGTGGGACGATCTGGGCGCGTATGAGGATTTCCTGGTGAGCCGCGTGACTGGCGGGCGGTAGGTGTTTGTTGCGCTGGGGTGTGTTTGCGGCGCGCCAGCAATGGGAGGAACGGTATGAGAGCAGTCATCCAACGGGTGACTCGCGGGTCGGTGACTGTGGGCGACGAGCTTGTCGGCCAGATTGGGCGGGGGCTGGTGATCCTGCTGGGGATCAAAGAGGGCGACACGGACGAGGATGCCGCCTGGCTGGCCCGCAAGGTGGCCAACCTGCGTATTTTTGAAGACGACGAGGGCAAGTTCAATCTGTCTTTGTTGGATGTGGGCGGGGCCGCGCTGGTCGTTTCGCAGTTCACGCTGTATGGCGATGCCCGCCGGGGCCGTCGCCCCAGCTTTACCGAGGCGGCTCCCCCCGAAATCGCCGAACCCCTGGTAGAGCGCTTTTGCGCCTATCTGGCGGAGGAAGGGGTGAAGCCGGTGGAGACGGGGCGCTTTCGGGCGATGATGATGGTCGAGATTCATAATGATGGGCCGGTGACGATCCTGCTGGATACGGATGTTTCGCGTCGCGGGAACGTCAAGGAATAGAGGCTGCGTGTAGATCAGAAGCGCGGCTTGCGGGCCTGGAATGCCAGACTCGCAAGCCGCGCTTTGTTGGTTGGCGTGGTGGCGCGGAAGCAGCGCGACAGGATGCCGCGGCTACTCGGCGCTGGTGTCGGCCTGCTCGGCGAAATAGGCGTCAATGGCGTCGGCATAGGCGTGTGCCAGCGCGTCAATCCCCTCGGGGTCAGCCAGAATCGCTTCTTCGGCGTCGCTGGAGATGAACACCGGCTCGCTGAGAATGCCGGGCATTTGCGACGGGCGAACGATGCGGTCAGACTGTGGCCCCAGCACAATCAGGTGTCTGGGGGGCTGGCCGGGATCGGGCATGCTGTTGTCCAATTGGATGCCCCGGTCTTTGGCGTCGTGGCCCAGGTTGGTCAGCGCGTCGAGCACGGCGGCGTGCGCCAGTTCGGCAAAGCGGCGGTTGCTGTCGCTGAAGGGACGCTGATCGCAGTACAGGGTCATGGTTCCCCAGACCTCTTGCGTGGCCGCGTGCGAGCCGCCATCGTATCCGTTCATGTGGATGGACAGGAACAAGTCCGCCTGGGCTTCGTTCACCTTGTCCAGCCGCATCTGCAATTCTTTGATCGTATCGTACTCTTCCTCGGTCTTGGCGTCCATCAGGGAATAGTTGTCATCGCGGGTGAGCAGTACCCGGTAGCCCCGCTCTTGCAGTATTTCACTCAAGCGCAAGCAAATTTCCAGGGCGGCCTTGCTCTCGTGCATGGTAAATTTGCCTGCCGCGTCAAAGTGGCGCGCACCCAGGTCGACGCCTCCGTGGCCGGGGTCCAGGGCGATCAGCGGCTTGGGAGCAGCCGATGTCGGCGTGGCCGTCGGTGTGTCTGTGGGCGCGGGCGTCTCGGTTGGCGCGGGCGTGTTGGTGAGTGTGGGCGCGAGCGTGGGCGGCTCTTCGGTGGGCGCTGTGGTAGGCTCGGTTTCGGCAGCCACCTCGATGGGGGTGACTGTGCTTGCTGGATCGGGCGTCTGCCCTTGCTGGGCAGCGCAGGCTGTCAAGAGCGCGCAGATGATGATTGCCGTCAGGATTGCAGTAGTCACACGTTGCATCTTCATAGTTGGGTCGCATCCTCGATAGAGTTGGTGTTCAGTCTTTGCTGTCGCGCCCAGTGGTAGACTTGAAGATATCTGGCGGCAGCCTCGTCCCAGGACAGGTCGGCGGTCATGCCCCGTTGCTGCAATCCCCGCCAGATGGGACGATGCCTGTAGGTTTCCACGGCGCGAACGATGGCAGCAAAGAGAGCCATTTTGTCGTACGCGGAGAAGGTAAAGCCGGTGCCGGTGTTGGTGGCCGGGTCATAGTCTTGTACGGTATCGGCCAGGCCGCCTGTGGCGCGCACGACGGGCACCGCGCCGTAGCGCATGGCGATCATCTGCCCCAGGCCGCACGGTTCGACGAGGGAAGGCATCAGGAATATGTCGCTGCCCGCATAGATGCGTCGCTCCATGCTCTCGCTAAACGTGGCCTGGAAAGCGATGCGCCCCGCGTACTGCTTGCGGTATTGCAGGAACAGTTCGTGATATACCGGATCGCCGACCCCTTGAATCACAAGTTGCACGGGAGTGGTGCTCATGAGGCCAGGGATCAGCTCGGCCAGCAGGTCAAAGCCTTTGATGCTGCTCAGGCGGGAGACCATGCCGATGAGCGGAGCGTGCTCGTCCTGCAGAAGGCCGGCGTTGCGCTGGAGTTGGGCCTTGTTTGCTGGGCGCTGCTCTAGCGTGGTGGCGTCATAGGTAGAGATGATGGCTGGGTCTGTTGATGGGTCGAATTTGGCGGTGTCGATGCGGTTCGTGATGCCGAACAGCCGATCGCGTTTGTCGCACAGCAAAGGGTCGAGTTGCTCGCCGTATTCGGGCGTCTGGATCTGTTGCGCGTAGGTCTCGCTGACGGTGGTGATGGCGTCCGAGAAGTAGACGCCTCGGCCCAGCAGGTTGACTAGTTCGGTCAGGTCGGACATATCCGGATAGTGGATGAAGCCAAAAGCCTCCAGCCCGGCTACTTGAAGCACGCGATAGCTGAAAATCCCCTGTTGTGCCAGCCGGTGGATGGTAAAGACGGCGGCGGTATCCTGGAAGAAGGGGTCTTGTCGGTAAATGGTTCGTAGCCAGTTGGGGACGACGCCGGTATGCCAATCGTGACAGTGGATCACGTCGGGTTGCCAGGCGATGCCGGGCTGCCGCAGCATTTCCAGTCCGGCGCGACAGTAAAACACGAACGGCTCGGCGTCATCCATCTGGCGGGAGATGATCTCGCGGCCAAAGTATCGCGGGTTGTCTATCAGATAGACGGGCACCTGGTCGGCGGGAGCGCGGTAGACGGTTGCCAGTTCCCTGTGTCCATCCATTGGCACTGGAAAAGGCTCTCCGACCTGCTCCAGGTCCATGCTCTCTTTGATCTGGCTATAACAGGGTATGCAGACGCGCACGTCCTGGCCCATATGGTATAGTGTTTTCGTCAGTGCGCCGACTACTTCGGCGACCTCGCCCGTTTTGGTAAAGGGGACGGACTCGGCTGCCATGACCAGGATCCTCAAAGGGTGTGTGGTGCTCTTGGTGCTCAAGTGGATCCCCCTTCATTGATGTGTAGTACAGAGAACTCTACTCCCAACCGATGATCCAGCTACAGGCTCCGGCCAGGGCCACGCAGGAGGCCACCAGCCAACCGAACTGTCCCACGGAAAAGCCTTTGCCGTGGGCGGCCACCAGCAGTATGGCGATCATGCCGACTGCCAGCACGGTCCACATGGTCAGGCGCGGGTGTCGCTGGGGCCAGGGTGCAGAACGTTTCACGGACGCGAGCCTCCTTTTTCCTTGGGGATATCTGTCGCCTGCGGCACGCCGGGGATAGCGTTCCAGGCCCGCAACACCTGGGCACGGGTCGCGTCCAGGCTGCCAGAGTTGTCGATAACGACATCGGCGCGGGCGATTTTCTCCTGGGGGTCGGGCTGGGCGTCTATGCGCTGTTCGGCCTGTTCCGTCGTCAGCGAGCGGGTTGTCACCAGCCGGTTGACCTGTTGTTCCCGCGAGCTAGTGACGACCCAGACGGCATCGCAGTAGCGGTGCATGTTGGCTTCGAGCAGCTTGATGGCCTCGATGACTGCAACGGGCCTATCGCAGGCTTGCAGCCAACGCAAGGACTCTTCCACCACTGCTGGGTGGACAATTCCATCCAGGTCGCGCAGAGCGGCGGGATCGGCGAACACGATAGCGCCAAGCGCCGGGCGGTCGATCTCGCCACCCGGCTTTAGGATAGCCTCGCCAAAGCGGCCAACGATGCGCCGATAGGTCTCGGTGCCGGGGCGCATGACCTGGTGGGCCAGCTTGTCGGCATCCAACACGCACGCGCCCAGGCGGGCGAGCATGTCGGCCACCGTGCTTTTGCCCGTGGCGATATTGCCCGTCAGGCCGATGACGTACATCTAGAGCGCCTCACCAGACAGCGTGCTCATGACCTGCTCCCACTCTTGCAGGCGCTCGCTCAACTGCTGCTGCACCTGCTGGTACTCTGCCCCCAGCGATTGGACCTGAGCCGTGTCCTGCTGCGCGCTGGCCCGGTCAATCAACTCGGTGAGACGGTCTAGCTCCCGTTCGAGGTCGGTGATGTTCGCCTCTAGCTGCTCGGCATATTGGACGCGCTGCCGGGCCTCGCGCTCTTTTCTGCGCTCCATGCGGCGTTCGTCTTCGCTGGGCCGGCCCGCAGATTCCTTCGGGGTTCCCGCTGCGGCGGCCTTTTCCTCGGCCAGAGTCTGCATATAAGCCGAGTAGTTGCCCTCAAACTGGCGCATTTGGCCCTCGCCGATTACCCACACGTGGGTAGCCAGGGCGTCGATGAGATAGCGGTCGTGCGTGACAAACAGGATCGTGCCGTTGAAATCATCCAGCACATCCTGAAGGATCTCTTGCGAAGCGACATCCAGGTGGGTGGTCGGCTCGTCCAGGATCAGCAGGTTGGCCCCGCGCAACGTGAGAATGGCGAGGCCAAGCCGGGCGCGCTCTCCGCCGGAAAGCATAGAGACGACCTTGAACACGTCGTCGCCGGAGAACAAAAAGCGCCCCAGCAAGTTACGCGCCTCCTCCACCTGAAGGTTTCCGGCCTCCAGGATGTGGTCGAGCGCGGTTTTGTTCTCGTCGAGCCAGCCCTGATTTTGCGGCAGGTAGCCGATGCGGACGCTAGCGCCCAGGCGGATGCGGCCTTGTAGCGGCGATGTATCGCCGAGCACGGTGCGGATAAAGGTCGTTTTGCCGCAGCCGTTCGGCCCCAGCAGGGCCACGCGCTGGCCGCGCTGGATCAGGAACTCGCCGGTATCAAACAGGCAATGCTGTTCGTCCGATGGCTCCCCGGCTGCCAGGTGATCTGGCTTGCTGAGGTAGCCGATGGTAGCGCCCTCGCTCATGAGGACGTTGTCGCCGGAGCGCAGTGTGGTAGCCAGACGCAGGTGCATGCGTTTGTCTTCCTGGGGGCGGTCCACCAGCTCCATGCGGCGCAACCTGGTTTCGCGGCCCTGGGCTTCTTTGCTGCGCTGCCCCGCGCCATACCGCCGGATGAAATCCTCGGTCTTGGCGATTAGCTCTTGCTGCTCCTGATACTCGCGCAACTGGCGCAGTCGGCGGTCTGCTCGCTGCTGGACATAATGGCTATAGTTGCCCCGGTATGTTTCCAGCGAACCGTGGTCCATCTCCCAGATGCGAGAGACCACCTTGTCCAGAAAGTAGCGGTCATGGGAGACGACCAGCAGGCTTTGTTTCCACTCCTGAAGGTACGACTCGAGCCATTCCAGGGCGTCCAGGTCGAGGTAGTTGGTCGGTTCGTCGAGCACGAGTAGTTCGGGTTCTTGCAGGAGCAGTTTCGCCAGCAAGGCCCGCGTTACCTGACCGCCGCTGAGTACGGCAATCGGCCAGGAATACATGCTACTCGCAAAGCCCAGCCCGCTCAACACTCTATGGATGCGGTTTTCGTATTCATAGCCGCCCGCCAGCTCGAACTGCTGTTCGGCCTTGGCGTATTGCTGTACGAGTTCGGCGGAATCTGGCGTCCTGGACATCTCGGAGGCGAGCGCAGCAAGGGCGCGCTGTTGCTCGCGCAGGGCGTCGAACACGTTCAGCATCTCGCGGTAGACCGTCTGCTGGCTGGGGAATTCCGAGTTTTGGGGCAGATAGCCCACGCGCAGGTTGCGAGCGCGGCTCACCGTTCCGTCCGTGGGTTCTTCAAGCCTAAGGATGATACGCAGCAGGGTCGTCTTGCCAGTGCCGTTCGGCCCGACGAATCCGATTTTATCGCCGCGCGCGATATCAAAGCTGACGTTGGCAAAAACATCCTGGGCGCCATAGTATTTGGCTAGTTGTCGTCCGGAGAGAATAGACATAAATCAATCCATGAAATTCTCAAATGGCTGGGGTATAGAAATAGCGGGCAGGGGCTTTACAACAGGTTGGTCGGTCCCCACGCCGGGCCACGCGGCGCATGTGCATGCGGCGCATACCGCAGAATGCGCTCATTATACCATATCCGCGAACAGCGACCAATTGGGCAAGGTGTGGTGGAGGCCGCGCGCGGGGCCTTGATGTGCGGCTAATCCGGGGTATAATGGCCCTATAACAAGCTGCCGAAAGTGGAAAATGCGTAACAAAACCATTCTGCTGTGCGTGTTTGTGCTGGCGCTCGTGATGTGGGCGGGCCTCATTACGCTGATGAACCGCAAGCCGCCAGACTCGCTAAATCAGTTGGTGTTCCTGGTGGTGTGGGGGCTGGCGATCACCCTGACGGCCATGCCGGTGGCGTATGTGGTGAATGCGCGGCTGGCTGCGCCGCTGGGCGAACGCGGGGACATGCGGCGGGTGATGCGCGAGGGGGGATTGCTGGGGGCGTTGTCTGTGGTATTGATGACCCTGCGGTTTATTCGCCTGCTGACCTGGCCCATCGGCGTGATCCTGGCGGTGGTCGTGGTGCTGGTCGAGATTCTGTTCTACCTGCGGCGGCGGTAGGGGGCTGGCGAGCAGCTTCTATTGCGCGAAATAAAAAAAGAGAGGACGGGCACGCCCGTCCTCTCGTAGTTACAGAGCCTAGTGCGTGATAGCGATCTCGGTGTCGCGGTCAAAGATGTGCATGTTGTCCATGTTGAACAGCACTTCGATATCCTGGCCGACACGGGCCGAGCTACGCGGGTCAACGCGCGCGATAAAGCTCTTGGAGCCGGTGAGCAGGTACAAGAAGATTTCGTGGCCCATCAACTCGGTCACGTCGACGCGAGTCTTGACAGGGGCGCCGATGATGTTGGGCGGCGCGTATTCGGGGTCACTAATATCCTCGGGGCGAATGCCAAAGACGACCTGCTTGCCAAGGTAGTCGTGGAGGTTCTGCGCCTTGGCGGCCGGGACCTTGACCTTGAAGGAGCCACCGTCGATGTACATATCTTCTTTCGTGCCGGTGAGGGTCACGTCAAAGAAGTTCATAGCGGGGCTGCCGATAAAGCCAGCCACGAATACGTTGTGCGGCGAGTTGTACAGGGTGGTCGGCGTATCGACCTGCTGCAGGATACCGTCGCGCATCACAGCGATGCGGGTACCCATGGTCATGGCTTCCATCTGGTCGTGGGTCACGTAGAT
>JAAYXX010000278.1 GCA_012515695.1 Chloroflexota bacterium | reverse complement strand
ATATACCAGCAAGCCAGCCCCCGGATGACTGACAAAGGGCAGCGCATATAGTTGGCCGTCGTATGTGCAGCCGCGCAGCGCGCTCCTGAACAGGCCCTGCGTATCGAACCCGTAGGAGGCGATTAGCTCGTCCAGCGTCCGAATGATCCCCCGGCTGGCCCAGGCCGCCAGCAAGGGGCCGCTGGGCACCTCGATCAGGTCGCCGAGTTCACCGGCAGCGTACAACGCGGCAATGCGCTGGGGATACTCTTGCCAGTCGGAGAGCGTGCGCCACTCGATGGTGACGCCAGAGAATACTTCCTCAAAGGCGGGGGTCACCTGCATGGCAAAGCGCGTCCAGCCGTAGGTCATCCCGTGCGCGATGATTCTGCTGCGACTGATGGGCGCGGGCGTGGTCTCTGCCTCCCCGGTAGGCGTGACCACCTTTTCCACCTCAACCGTCCGCTCGACGATTTCGGGAGTGCCGGGCACCAACACCGTCTCGCGCACCAACTCTTTGACGATCTTGGTGACCTCTTTTTCGATGACCCTCTCGACCGGCACAGGTTGCCGCCTGCAAGCCCCCAGGCTGAACAGGCCCAGCAGGTGCAAGCCGACCTTTAGGGTTGTGCGCAGCATATCCCGACGAGTCAGATGGTTCATTTCCCCCTCGCTGGAGCGCCTCCTGGTTCTGCCTCCAGGGAACGGCCTCCGGCATCCACCCATCAGCCATTCACCAGAGGCCATCACAGCGCATTATACCACAATCCGCCGGGCGGCAATAGCTCAGGGCGATTGCCTCCACACCATAACCGGTATATTCGCCTGTCACGTAAAATCAAGTATTATTACACCCACCAGCCGACGAGGAGCCGGAAGTTTTGGCTCCTCGTAATGCATATAGCGCCAACCGATACATAACCAGGAGGTAAGAGGATGATTGTAGAAATGCGCCGTGGGGCAGCCAAGGAACAGGTTGATCAGGTGATCGCCCGCGCGCACAAGAACGGATGCGAGGTGCAACTGAACATCGGCACCGACAAAACAGTCGTGGCGATTCTGGGCAGCGATACGGGGCGAATCCCCACCGAGCTGTTTGCCGTGTTGCCCGGCGTCGAGTCGGTCACGCGCATTATGCGCCCCTACAAGCTGGCCTCGCGTGAGTTCAAAGATGAGCAGACGTTGGTGCATATCGGGGATATCGTCGTGGGCGGTCCCCAACTGGTCATCATGGCTGGCCCTTGCGCTATCGAGTCACACGAGCAACTGCTCAAGACGGCCCAGCATGTGCAAAAGGCGGGCGCGACCATCTTGCGCGGAGGCGCCTACAAGCCGCGCACCTCTCCCTTTAGCTTCCAGGGTCTTGGCGAAACCGGGCTGGGTCTGCTGGACGATGTGCGCCAGAAAACCGGCATGCCCGTAATCAGTGAAGTCACCGACCCTCACCACCTGGACGGGATGGTCGGGCAGGTGGATGTGCTGCAAATCGGGGCGCGCAACATGCAGAACTATAGCCTGCTGCGGGCTGTCGGGCAGACCGGCAAGCCTTGCGTATTAAAGCGCGGGCTGGCCGCCACCGTTACCGAGTGGCTGCAAGCGGCGGACTATTTGCTGGCGAGCGGAGAATCGCAGGTGATCCTGTGCGAGCGCGGCATTCGCAGCTTTGAGACCAGCACCCGCTTTACGCTGGATATCTCGTCCATCGGCGTCATCAAGCAATCTTCGCACCTGCCGATCATCGTGGACCCCAGCCACGCGGCGGGCCATTACCAGTTGGTTCCCACTCTGGCGCGAGCCGCCGTGGCGGCGGGCGCCGATGGCCTGTTGATCGAGGTGCACCCCGATCCGGCCAACGCCCTCTCCGATGGGCTGCAAAGCCTCACGTTCAATGACTTTACCCGGCTGATGGGCCAGATCGGTGCCATCGCAGCCGCTCTTGGTCGGACGATGTAGCTAGAGTTGGATCACCGTTCCCGCCGGACAGGAATGCACATGCCGCCCCAACGCCTCCCGCAAGGAGAACAGGGCGGCATCTCCTGTGCAATGGTTCAGGTAGAGCGCCGGATTGTTCTCGCGCTCAAAAGCGGCGAGAATGGCAGACAACTCGCCCAGCGTTACCCCGCCCAGATGCGTCCCGCCGACAATGACCGATAGCGAATCGCGCGTGATCTTGTGAGCCGTCTCCATGATGTTACGCAGCCCCGCGTGAGAGCAACCTGTCAAAAGCGCCGCGCCACTCCCCTCGGGCAGCAGCACCAACGACAGATCATCCGCATACGTGTCCGACACGAGTTCATCCCCCTGCCACACAAAATGGTGGGGGCTGGAACCCTGCGGGTAGGGCCGATGGTGGATACCCCCTGTCGTCCACACGCCCGGCACAATCTCCTGGGGATCATCGGACAGGTATAGCGCAGTCCGCTGCTCCAGTTCATGCCGGGTCAGACGCATACCGACGGCGCGGGCATCCTGCTCGCGACGGCTGAATCGCTCCTGAAACAGGTCCGTATGCGCGTACACCGGCACGCCGGGGAACATCTCGAGCGCAGCCTCCAGGCCGCCCGTGTGATCGTCGTGCGCGTGGCTGAGGGCGATGGCCGCCAGGCGAACGCCGTCCAGGCGCAGCGCGCGCAGGTTGTGCGCCAACACTGTGCCGCTCCGGCCCGTATCCCATAACACATTCCCCGCGTCCGTCTCGATCAGAAAAGACAGGCCGTGTTCCCCCCACAACGACGACCCGGCCTGCACGCCGTTATCCACCAGACAGGTCAGCCGCATGACAACTACCACCCTTCAGTTGGTCAAATAAAAGGCTCCCCGTCGGGGAGCCTCCTGCGATCAACATCACGCGAGCATCTGTGCCCTAAAAAGCCTGATCCACCGACCAGACTTCCCACACCTTCCCCACCAGATCGGGGCCAGGTTTCAGAGTGGCTTTGCCGGGCTGCCAGCCGGAAGGGGTAGCCTCTCCGGTGGCCCGCACATGCTGGAAGGCCCTGATTTGACGTAGTGTCTCGGAGACGTTGCGGCCCACAGAAGGGGTCAGCACTTCCATTGCCTGAATCGTGCCATCGGGATCAATGATAAAGCGGCCGCGAATATTCACCCCTGCATCTTCTTCATAGACGCCGTACATCCGCCCAATCTGCCCGTTCATGTCTGCCAACATCGGCCAGGGGAACCCGCCATCGATCAGCTTGGAGAGTTCGGTTTCCTGCCAGATCTTGTGCACAAACTGGCTATTCGTGCTGATGGCCAGCACGGCCACACCCAACTCGTCAAACTCGGCCTTTTTAGCGGCGACCGCCGCCAATTCGGTGGGTCATACAAAAGTGAAATCCCCCGGATAGAAGCAAACCATCACCCATTGCCCGCTATAGTCGGACAATGATACCTGCTTGAAACCTCCGTCAACAAACGCATTCGCCCGAAAAGCAGGGGCCTTTTGCCCCACCCGCGCCGTCGCCATACGGGGTACCTCCTTCTGTTCGCTCTCTTGGGGTTGGCCGGGTTCTTCCTGTCCCGGTTGCTGGATCGGCTCCACACAGGAAATACCTTGTTCCGGCATGTGACCTCCTCTCAGGTTGCTAGCGTGATTTTCGCTCAGACAGATTATACTGCCAGAAAATAACTCTGTCAACAGAAAGACGAACCGCCCGGCCCGCGACCCGAGACGCCCCCATGAAAAGCGCGTAAGGCCGCCAGGCGGGGCCGCTTTGGCAAGACCAGACGCCGGTGATACAATAACGCTTATGCGCCCCAGCAAGCGCGCATAGCAGCATAACCGCGAAGAAACGAGGCTACGCAACATGGTGGTATCCATCGCCAGGAGGGCTCGGCTCGTGGTTGCCAAGATAGCGAGTTCTCCTATCGTTCACCCCCGCAACGAGGAGGATGCCAACGCCAGATTCCTCTGCCTGAACACTGCTGTGACTGGCGTGTCCACAGGCGGCATCGTCGCCTTTTTGCCCGTTTTCCTGGCCCGCATCGGGGCCAACCCCACCCTCATGAGCTGGGTCACTTCCGCCCCAGCCCTGGTCGCCAGTTGCTTTCTGATCCCCGGCGCCATCGTCGCCGAGCGCAGCCGCAACCAGGTGCGCGTGCGCGTCATCGCGGCCCAAATGGTGCGCTGGTCTTTCCTGATCTGCGCGCTGCTCCCGTTCCTCGTGCGAGACAACGGCCTGCTGGCAATAACGCTATTGATCGTTTGGACGGCCAAGACGCTCCCCGACGCGGTGGCTATCCCCGCCTGGACGTCGGTAATGGCGCGGGCCATCTCGCCCCGCCGCCGCGCCCAGTTAAACGGCACGCGCTGGGCGCTGTTGAGCCTGGTAACGGCCATCAGCAGCGTGGTCTTTGGCTGGCTGCTGGACCACATCGCCTTCCCATACAACTATCAGCTCGTGTTCTTTATTTCGTTCGCGCTGGCGATGCTCGACCCCTACTTTTTCTCGCGCATTCGCCTGCCCGAAGTCGCCGCTCCCCCCACAGAGCCTCAGGACAGCCTGCTAAAACGAGCGGCGACCTATGTCGGGCCGGTGTTTCGCCACAAGCCGTTCGTGCTCTTTTTGATGGCTACTACTCTCTATCGGGTCGCGCTCAACATGCCCGCGCCGCTGTTCACGCTCTTTTGGGTCAACGAGTTGCGCGCTCCGGATACGCTCATCGGACTGCGCGGCACGGTGGGCTATGCCGCGCTGATGGTGGGTTACACCTTCTGGGGCAACAAGGCCAACAAGTTCGGCCACCGCAAAATGCTGTTTATCTCGGCCATCGGCGTGGGCCTGTACGCCATCATGACCGCCCTTTCCCCCTCAGCCATCTGGCTGCTGCCCGCAGCGGTGGTCTGGGGCAGCATGGCCGCCGGTATTGACCTGGGCCTGTTCGACCTGATGCTAGAGTGCTGCCCTGGAGAGCGGCAACCACTCTTTGCGGCGTTTTGGAGCCTCGCGGCCAACCTGGCGGTCTTTATCGGGCCATTGATCGGGGCGCGCATATCCGGCGTAACCTCCCTGCCCACCGCGTTGATCGTCGCCGGGCTGGCCCAGATCGTGACGACTGTGGGCTTTTTCGCGCTCCCCAAAGACGCCTGACGTTCGCCCAGCGCAAGAGCGCGTGCAGCAGCTCCCTCCTTGGCAGACCATGTGAACGTTAGTATAATTAGTTCCAGACTGTTGATTGGCAACTCGTGCCAATCGCGTTATGTCACTACCGTATAACTGAGCCCTGCTACAGGAAACAAGATATGCCTATCTATGAATTTCGTTGCAACAATTGCGGCCAGCGCTTTTCCGAGTTCTTCCGCAGCATGTCAGCCGCCGCCGAGGGCGTCAAGCCACCCTGCCCCCACTGCGCGAGCGAAGACACGGTGAGGGTCGTCTCATCCTTTGCCGTCCACGGCCCGGCTGGCGCAGACCCCGGAGAGATCGCCGCCGAAACCAGGGCCGCGGAACGGGAAGCGTCCGTCACGACCAAAGAGCAGATCGACACATGGCGCAAGGCCAAAAAGAAATAGGCCCTTCCCTCGCGCCACAGCGCGACAAGAAGGGCCTTTAGCCACGGCCAAGAGCCGCCGGCTTGGTTAAAAAAGAGTTCGGCAACTGCCACGGAAAAGGGAAACCCGCTAATGGAGATTTACTATTTACTTGGGTAACCCGGCGCAGGCAGTTGAAACTGCACCAACCGCCCATCCTAATGGCTGTTACCGAGCTATTTTGTGAGACTCATTCAATCAAATGCTCGTCTATCAGGTGCGCCCCCGCGCCGGGGCGCGCCACCAACACATCCAGCACCCCCGGCAACGCCTTCAGCCGTTGCGTTACCTGCTCGGCATGGGCCTGCTCACACAGGCAATGCACATTTGGCCCCGCGTCGAGCGTCAAGTAGACGGGTAGTCCCTGCTCTCGCCAGGTCAGCACAGCATCCAGCACGCGCCGCGTCTCGTCGCTCCAGTAGTATATGGGCGGCTCGGAGGTCATGGCGATGGCGTGCAGCATGAAATTGTCCACCTCCGTCACCTCCCCCAGCCGGACCATATCCCGCGCAAGGATTGCCTCTCGGCAGTCTCGCACCCGTGGGCCAGTGGTACGCACGCGCAGAGGATAGAGCGGGCTGGTATGCGCCATCGTGTGCCCTTGCAGCGAGCTAACGGCCTTTTCCCCGGCAGCCACGACGGCGATACAGTCGCACAGCGCCCAATGCTCAGGCGGCGCGATGGAATAGGCCACCGAACTGGCGTGGTCATGGCCCTGTTGCCACTCGACAAAGCCCGCCGGAATCGAGCGACAGGCCGAGCCGGAGCCTAGTCGGGCCAGGGCGGAAAGCTGGGCCGTGTCCAGCGACAGGCCGAACGCGCCCGCCGCCGCCACCGTCAGCGCGGCATAGGCCGCCGCCGACGAAGCCATCCCCGCCCCCATCGGAAAACTGTTGCGAGACACCACCCGCGCCCGCCAGCGTTTCCCCGCCACGTCGCGAATGGCGTCCAGATGCCGGGAGACGCGCTCTAGCGCCCGCCCCTCGGTGGGCACATCGTTAATCACTAACGCGTCGCCGGGCAAGGCCTCGTCCAGCAACACAGTCGTCGTCGTCGTCAGGCTGTCCAGGTTCATGGACACCGACCCGTTGGCCGGGATGTTCAGAGCCGAATCTACCCGCCCCCAATACTTGATAAAAGCGATGTTGGCGCAGGCGACAGCTGTCGCTTTCGCCTCTGGCTTGGTCTCACGCATCGCTCTCCTTTCTCATTCCCCATCGAGCACAGGCGCGCCAGGTATGCCCAAACGAGCCAGCGCCCGGGGCAAAAGCAGCCTGAACCAGACGGCATACTCCTCCGGGCGCTCCTGCATGCGCCGCTGTAGATCGGCAGGCGACACCCAGGCCCATTCGGCCACCTCTGCCGGGTCCGGTACAATCTGCCCGGCAGAGGTGCACAGAAAGACATGATCGTACTCGTGTTCCATCAGATCATGGTCCAACGCGACCTTGTAGGTAAAGGCAAACAGCCATTCCAGGGGGCAGTCCAGGCCCATTTCCTCCCGCAAACGCCGCCGCGCCGCGTCTGCCGTCGGCTCCCCCGGCAGCGGATGCCCGTCGCAAGCGTTGGTCCACAGCCCCCCGGAATGATACTTGGCCGGGTGTCTGCGCTGCAAGAGCAGTTGCCCCTGGGGAGATACGACCAGCACGGAAAAGGCTCGGTGTAGCCTGCCCTCCCGATGAGCGGACAGCTTTTCCGCCGTCCCTACCTCACCATCCTGCTCATCCACCAGGATCACCTGGACCATTCCTCTGCTCCTTTATGAACCTCGCTCACCGGCCAGCCGCCCGTCTGACCTAGAATATCCTCAGATACCGATCCAACTCCCACTTGGTAACGGACAGGCGATAGTCGTCCCACTCCTGAGTCTTGGCATCCATGAACCGCTCATAGATGTGCGGCCCCAACGCCTCCTGAACGACCTGATCCTTCTCCAGTTCACTCAGTGCAGCCTGCAACGAATCGGGCAGCGTGTCAAGACCTTGCCGCGCCCATACCGACTCGAACAGGTCTTCCTCCGTAGGCTCCGGCAGAGGCAATTCGTTCTTGATGCCGTCGAGGCCACACTTGAGCATCACCGTAAAGGCCAGATACGGGTTGCAGCTTGGATCAGGGCAACGCAGCTCCAGCCGCGTAGAAGCCGGTCTGGCCGGGCGCGGAATGCGAATCAGCGCCGAGCGGTTGATTCGCGCCCAACTGACATATACGGGGGCCTCATAGCCAGAGACCAGTCGTTTGTACGAGTTCACCAACGGGGCCAGGATGGCACACATCCCGCGCGCGTGCTTGAGCTGACCGGCGATATAGTGCTTGGCGAGCTTGGACAGGCCGTAGCAGTCAGACGGATCGGCAAACACGTTTTCCCCGGTTTCTAGCGAAGAAAGGCTCTGGTGCACGTGCATCCCCGACCCGGCGATACCGCGAATGGGCTTGGGCATAAAAGTAGCGTACAGGTTATGCTGGTTGGCAATGGCCTTTAGCACGTACTTGAACGTAACGGCATTGTCCGCGGCCCGCACAGCGTTCCCGTAGCGAAAGTCAATCTCGTGCTGGCCCGCCGCCACTTCGTGATGCCCCGCCTCGACCTCGATACCAAAAGCCTCCAGCGCCGTCATCATATCCTGGCGCACCAGCGTGGCCCGGTCGGCAGTCGCGTCAAAGTATCCCGCGTCGTCGTGGGTCGCGCCGGGGGTTGCGTGGCCGTTATTGTCCGCCTCGAACAAAAAGAACTCTAGCTCAGGCCCCACCTTGAACTCGAACCCCATCTCCTCCGCCTCTTTCATAGCCCTGATGAGGGCCGTGCGAGGCGCGCCAGCGAACCGCTCGCCGTCGGGGGTGTGTACGTTGCAGATGAACCGCGCCGTCTGGTGCACGCCCGCCTCCCAGGGAACCAGCGAAAAGGTGTCGAGATCAGGGAATAGGAACATGTCGCTCTCGCTGATGCGGGCAAACCCCTCGATGGACGACCCATCAAACCAGAGGCCCTCCGTTAGCACCCGCTCCAACTGGCTGACCGGCACAGTGATGCTCTTGACCATCCCTACAATATCGGTGAATTGCAGGTTGATGAACCGCACCGAATGCTCGTGCACGGCGTGAAGAATAGACTCGTGCGTGTTTGTTGCCATCTTACTACCTTCCCTAGTACGTGTATGATGCTGTCGCTGTGCTACGATGATGGCAGGGCCAGCCAGCCAACGATCAGCCGATTTCCGTTTGTCCGTTATCCAACAATCTGCAACCAGACTCTTGCGCACCCACCAGATGGCCGCTCCGGTCCGCATCCAGGCGCTGCGTGTCCAGTGCGGCCAGGACGTGCGCTTGCAACTCGCGGCACTCTTCCGCATAGTAGCCGCGTCAAGCGACTGTTTATTATAAACCAGTTTGCCGCGAGACGCTACTCTTGCCCCCGCGCAAAAGCCGCTACGCTATGCCCCAAACATCACCGGCCCTTGCCTACAGTCGCCATCAATATACCACGCGACAGGCGTCCATCCATCGGGCAGTCTATCCAATGGGCAGGGGATGTCCTTGTGCAGACTGCACAAAAGGGTAAACGCGTTCGAGAGGTCAGCCATCGAGTTGGCCCTGGGACAGATGATAGACTTTGAGCGCCAGTTGCAGGGCCAACCGCGTTTCGGGGTCGTTCAGGTCCAGCCCGGAAATATCCACCACTCGCTGCAAGCGATAGTTGAGGGTGTTGCGATGAACGTACAGCGCCCGCGAAGCCTGACTGACATTGGCGTTCTCGGCGAAAAAGACGTCCAGCGTATGCACCAATTCGGCATCGTGTTCCTGGTCATAGCGCACCAGATCGCCCAACGTCTCCTCGTAAAAGCGGCGCAGTTCGTCACGCTCGCGCAGGCTAGCCAGCAAGCGATACAGGCCCAATTCCTCATAGTAATAGGGAGCCGCGCGATTGGCGATGCACTGCCCCAGGTCCCACGCGCTGATAGCCTGCGACACGGCCTCACGCAAGCCCGGAATGCCGTCCACCAACCGGCTCACCCCGGCGCTACACTGGCCTCCGGCCTCGCCTTCAGCAAGCTGGCGCACCCATCCCCGCGCCTGTCGCTCGCTGACCGCTGGTGGCAAGGAGCAGAACACCAGATGATAGCGGCGATAGGCGATAGTCAGCGCGCCCGCGCCATCTCGCCGGACGGCCCACAGTAAATCGCGGGCCGCGTCGTGGCAGGCCGTGTGGCAGCTGCTCCCCACCGCGCCGCCCAGCGCCACCACCAGGTGCCGCCGATCAGCGGCCAGCGGGTATCCCAGGCGAACGAACCTTGCCGCCACCGCCTCTTCTGGCTGGTTGGGGTCTAGCAGTTGTTCCAGCAGGCTCGCCCCCAGCCGCTCTTCTGTCTCCTGGCGGGTTTGCTGCTGAAGCATTTCGATGGCGCAGACCTCTGCCGCCTGCCGGGCCAGCAGCGCATCGAGAGGATTGGCACGCCCCACAGCGGTACGCAGCACCAGCTTGCCCAGCGAACGCCCCGCCACGCTCACGGGATAGGCCGCCTCCTCGCGCTCTGTCAGCGATGGGGCCGCCGAGGCGTGCGCCACCACGGTGTCGCCACCATCGAGTAGCACCACCTGGCCTGCTACCAGGCGCGCCAGTTCGTCGGCCACCGCCTGCACTCCCCCCTGGCCCAGCAATTGCTGAAAGCGGTCTCGCGATTCGGTCTGTCGGCGGGCCATCTGTCCCTCGCGGTCTACCAGCGCCCGCAGGGCATCGCGTTCGACCTGGTAGATATCCATCCCTTCCGGCAGCACCAGCACGGGCAACCGCAGCGCATCGGCCAGGGCCGCGTCTGTCGGCGCGATATGCTCGGCAATCACCAGCGCCGCCGCCTGCACACGGTCCAACTCCCGTATCAAGTAGGCGGCAGTCAGCCGGGGATCGAGCCGACGAGCCACTTCCAGCCGGGCCACGGCCACATAGTTCTTGGAGAGCGCGCCAAAGATGGGGAACGCTGCCCGTAGCGACGTTACCCATTCTACAGGGCGCGACAGGCCCCCCTCCCCGCCGACCAGCGCGGTCCCCGGGGGGAGGGCCAGATGCCAAAGGTTATTTACCGTCAGAATGTCCGGCATGGCAGTTGCACCCGTTGCTACCATCGTCCATGCGATGCTGCCAGCACTCTTGCAAGCTCAATACCTGAATCTCGCAGTTACGCATGGCCGCGATAGCCTGCGTCGCGGCCTTGGCCGCGGAGAGCGTTGTCACCGTAGGAATGCCATGCGCGACGGCCGCCTGCCGCAACACATGCTCATCGCTGAACGAGCGTTCGCCCAGCGGCGTGTTGATCACCAGCGCAATCTCGCCGTTGATGATCCGGTCCACGCCATTCGGGCGCCCCTCGCTCACCTTGCGGATGGTCTTGACGTCCAGCCCTCTATCGCGAAGATAGGCCGCTGTGCCACGGGTGCCAATCAGGGAAAAGCCCAGTTCGGCCAACTCTCTGGCGATGGGCACCAGGTTGCACTTGTCGTGGTCGTTGACGCTGAGGAAAACCGTGCCCGAATCGGGCAGCGCGTTACCCGCCGCCATCTGAGCCTTGGCAAAGGCCATACCAAAGTTCCGGTCCATCCCCATCACCTCGCCCGTGCTACGCATCTCTGGCCCCAGCATGGCCGGTTCGTCGGGGAACTTGGCAAAGGGCAGCACGACCTCTTTGCAATAGTGGCCCCGCAAACGTGGCTCCTCTGGAACGTTCAACTCGGCCAGCGTCTTGCCAGTGAGCAACTGGCAGGCCACCCGTACCCAGGGCGTGCCCGTGGCCTTGCTCACATACGGAACCGTACGCGAGGCGCGGGGGTTGGCCTCGATCACATACACCACGCCATCCTTCATGGCATACTGCACGTTCAAGCAGCCCACCGTCTTTAGGGCGCGGGCCAGCTTGTGGGTATAGTCGCGCAGGGTTTGCAGCGCCTTCTCGCCCACCATCACCGTGGGGATAACGCAGGCACTATCCCCCGAATGCACGCCGGTCAACTCGATCTGCTCCATGATGGCGGCCACGCGGGCGTCTTGCCCATCGCTGACACAGTCCACGTCCATCTCGAAAGCATCTTCCAAAAAGCGGTCAATCAGGATGGGCGTCTCCTCCGCCACCTTGACGGCAGAGCGGATATAGTGCTCCAATTCGCGGTCATTGTAGACAATAGCCATCGCCCGCCCCCCCAGCACGTAGGAGGGCCGCACGATCACCGGATAGCCAATCTTGCGCGCCACGGCAAAAGCCTGCTCCTCCGAGTGGGCGATGCCGCTTTCGGGCATGGGCAGGCCGATCTCTTGCATCAGCGCCCCGAACCGCTCACGGTCTTCGGCCAGATCAATGGAGTCGGGTGAAGTGCCCAGGATAGGTACGCCGGCGTCGGCCAGCTTGCGTACCAGCTTGAGCGGAGTCTGCCCGCCAAACTGGACGATTACCCCCTTGGGCCGCTCCAGGTCGCAAATGTTCAGGATATGCTCCAGCGTGAGCGGCTCGAAATACAGCCGATCACTCACATCATAGTCCGTGGAGACGGTCTCTGGGTTGCAGTTGACCATGATGGTCTCATAGCCCATATCCTGATACGCAAAAGAAGCCTGCGTACAGCAATAGTCAAACTCGATTCCCTGCCCAATGCGGTTGGGGCCGCTGCCCAGCACGACGATCTTTTCCCGATCCGAAGGGTACGCTTCGCAGACCGACTCGTAGCAGCTATACAGATAAGGCGTATGGGCCGGGAACTCGGCGGCGCAGGTGTCTACCCGCGAGTACACCGCCACAATGCCCAGCGCCTTGCGATAGGCGCGCACATCCAGCTCACCGACGCGCGGGCTAACCAGCCGGGCAATCAGGCTGTCGGTCATCCCCGCCCGCTTGGCCTCGCGCAGCAACTCGGCGTCAATCGAGTCCAGGGAGCGCCCCGCGATACGGTCGCGCAACTGGCGCGCCTCGTCAATCTCGCGCAGGAACCAGGGATCTATGTACGTCAGGTCGAATATCTCTTCGATGGACAGCCCCGCATCCAGCGCAGGCACAAGGTAGAAAATGCGCTCTGGGTTGGGGACGCTCAGGTGGTGGCGTATATCCTCCAACGATGCCTGGGCTGCGTCAGGGTCGAACAGGCTATCGCGACCATCCTCGCGGGCGCACAGCCCTTTTTGCAGCGCCTCCAAAAAGGTGCGGCCAATCGCCATCACTTCGCCCACCGACTTCATCTGCGTGCCAAGGGTAGCATCAGCGCAGGGGAACTTTTCCATGTTCCAGCGCGGAATCTTGACGACCACATAGTCAATTGTGGGTTCGAACGAGGCGGGCGTCTCGCGGGTGATGTCGTTCCGCAGTTCGGGCAGGCGATAGCCCACCGCCAACTTGGAAGCGATCTTGGCAATGGGAAAGCCGGTGGCCTTGCTGGCCAGCGCCGAGCTGCGCGACACGCGGGGGTTCATCTCGATCATCAACGTGCGCCCCGTGTCAGGATGCACGGCAAATTGCACGTTCGAGCCGCCGCATTCCACCCCCACCCGCTCCATCACCCGGCGGGCCATGTCGCGCAATTCCTGGTATTCCTTGTCGCTCAGGGTTTGCGCCGGGGCCACGGTAATGCTGTCGCCAGTGTGCACGCCCATCGGGTCTACGTTCTCGATGGAGCAGATGGTGATAAAGTTGTTGTCGGCATCGCGCATCACCTCTAGCTCGATTTCCTTCCAGCCGATGACCGACTCTTCAATCAACACCTGATGGATGGGGCTTTGGTCCAGGCCATTCCGCACCATCCGCTCGAAATCCAGGCGGTTATAGGCGATACCGCTGCCGGTGCCCCCCAGCGTGAACGAGGGGCGCACAATGGCGGGCAACCCGATATCGTCCAGACAACTGCGGGCCTCCTCCCATGTCGTGACGACATAGCTCTTGGGCACTTCCAGGCCCGCGTCCAGCATGGCCTGCTTGAAATGCTCGCGGCTCTCGGCCACGTCAATGGCCTGGGCGTTTGCGCCGATCAACTCTACGCCATACTTGTCGAGTACCCCCGCGCGGTACAGGTCCGTCGCCAGGTTGAGGCCCGTCTGGCCGCCCATCGTGGGCAACAAGGCATCGGGCCGCTCCTTGTCGATGATTCGCTCCAACACCGGCACGGTCAGCGGCTCGATATACGTGACGTCGGCAATCTCCGGGTCTGTCATGATAGTGGCCGGGTTCGAGTTCACCAGTACCGTGCTATAGCCCTCTTCGCGCAGAGCCTTGCACGCCTGCGTTCCCGAATAGTCAAACTCGCAAGCCTGGCCGATGACGATGGGGCCGGAGCCAATGATGAGAATCTTGTGTAAATCGGTTCGTTTTGGCATATGTATCCCGCGCTATTGTTTTCTGAATGAATCGATTACGTTCTGCAAAATGTACAGACCATCATGCGGCCCCGGCGAAGCCTCTGGATGGAATTGCACAGAGGCTACCGGCAATTCCTTGTGGCGCAGGCCTTCTACCGTACCGTCGTACAGATTGACGTACGTGACCTCCAGGGGCAGCCCCTTTAACGAGTCCTCGTGAATGGCATAGTTGTGGTTTTGGGCCGTGATGATCACCCGGCCAGTAGCCAGGTCGCGCACCGGATGATTGTCCCCGTGGTGTCCAAAGGGGAGCTTGAAATAGCGCGCCCCGCAGGCCATCCCGAGCACCTGATGCCCCATGCAAATGCCGAACAGGGGCACCCGCCCGACCAGCGCCCTGGCCGTGGCAATGGTGGCCGACACGCGCATGGGATCGCCCGGCCCGTTGGCAAATAGCACGCCATCAGGCGCGTGGGCCAGCACCTCGTCCGCCGTGGCGTTGGCCGGAACCAGCGTCACCCGCGCCCCCAGGCTTACCAGGGTACGCAGAATACTGTGCTTGGTGCCGCAATCCACCACAACCACGTGTGGACGATCCGCCTCTGCGGGCGAGTCAACTGCCAGCGATGGCGTCCAGGCGGAAACCAGCGGCTCGGCCCACGGCCTGGCCTCGGCAATAGTGACTTGGTCCACCAGATCCAACTCGCTGATATCTGGAGTAGAGCGGGCCTTCTCCAGCAGATATTCGCGGTCCAGGTTCACCGTAGACAACGCCCCGCGCATAGTCCCCTTGTCGCGCAGCGTAAGCGTCAGGCGGCGGGTGTCCAGCCCCGATAGAGCAGGCACACCGTGGGCGCGCAAATACTCGGGCAGCGATTGCTGAGAGCGCCAGTTGCTGGGGTGTTCACAGATCTTGCGAGCCAGCACGGCCATCGCGTGTGGGCGGGCCGACTCGGCATCTTCACAGTTCACGCCCACATTGCCGATATGGGGGCAGGTAAAGACAACCATCTGCCCACAGCAAGAGGGGTCCGTGATGACTTCTTGATAGCCAGTCATGCCGGTATCAAACACCACCTCGCCAAACCATTCCCCGGAGGCTCCCAGCGACTCGCCTATAAAAGTGCTGCCATCCTCCAATACGAGCATACCCTTGGGTTTTTCTGACATACAGTTCTCCAATGATGTGACTTGTCCTGGCCGCCCAGCAATCCCTACCCTCTCGCCTCTGCCACGGTGGGCAATATCGCCGGGGCATGGCGCTTGAAATCGGTAGATAACATCCGGCGCTCGATACATTCGACAATGCGCCGGTCAAACCCCTGCGCGGCAATCTCGTCAATTGTCCGGCGCTCTTCTGTGAGCAAATAGAGCACCTGGTCCGCCTCGTCATAGCAAAAGCACAGCTCGCCCTCGTCGGTCTGGCCCTGCCACAAATCGGCGCTGGGCGCTTTGGTCACCAGCGGCTCCGGCACGCCCACCCAGCGAGAGAGCGCCCGCACCTGGCATTTGTACAGGTGCGCGAGCGGCTTGAACGCTGCCGCCCCATCGCCATGCATGGTGAAATAGCCCAACAGCGTCTCGGTGCGGTTGCTCGTGCCCACTACCAGCCCCCGAAATAGCACCGATTGGTCGAACAACACGATCATGCGCGCGCGAGCCATCGCGTTGCCAAGCCGCCCCGCGCTCATATCGGGGTAGCGTTCCAGCAACGGAGCCACCATGCCGGTGATATCGAACCGCTCGCAGGGTATCCCCAGGGCGGCAGCCACCAGGTTGGCGTCGGCCTCGCTTTGGGGGTTGCTCGTGGCGTAAGGCAACACCATCGCCTTGACATTCTCCGCCCCTACAGCCTGAACCCCCAGGTAGGCGACGAGCGCCGAGTCAATTCCGCCCGATAGCCCCAACACCATCCGGGAATGGCCGGATTGGTGGAGCTGTTGGCGGATGTAATCTACTATGCGTTGCGCTTCGCGCTGGCAATCCAGTTCAAGAGCATTGAGCATACCTTCTTCCCCCTGGCGCGTTTTGCGTGGACACTAACACAAGGGCACGATGACCGCGCTCTGCACGGCACCGTGCCCTCTTTTGGCGAATGTTTCGCTACGCGTGAGTGTAGCACGCCCGCGCAATACGCGCAAGGCGCGCGCGTGTTCACGCATGCGAGTTCACACGCTGGCGTAACACCTGCTGGCGTAGCACGCGCCCAGGTCAGGCATACGGGCGACCATCCTGCCTGTGTGGCGCGACGAATACCAGTTTTCAGCCTCTAGCTAAAAACACAATACTACTAGTATACCGCCAGCCATGTATTCTCCCAAAAAGTGCTGTACAGTGTCCCCGATCACGATGGCTGGCCGTACCGACTCGTCTTCTTTCAGAAGCAGGCCAACCCGGCAGCTCACAGGGTCCGACACAATCACCCGGCCGCCTTGGGTCATCCAGATGGTCTGCACCTGAGCTTAACATACCAGAGCCGGGCACGAAAAACATCCTCCATTCGGAGGATTGACTCCACCCAAAGGATGATTCGCGCACAATGCTCTGCCGCAGCCTGCCGCTCTGCCTCTATCCATAACGCCTATCCTCGTATATAATAGGTTGCACACTCCTGCCAACAACACCATTCGATTACCTTGCAAAGGAGGCGTGATGGCAAAGGAGAGTATCCTGCTCACGGGCAGCAATGGCCTGCTGGGCCGCGCGCTGGCTCCCCTGCTCGCCGATAAATACCAGCTCGTGCATCTCGATCTGGTGGACCCTGCCGACGGCAACCCACACATCCAGGCCGACCTCTGTGATGCAGCCGCAGTAGAAAACGCCTGTCAGGGGATCACCGCCATCGTCCATGCGGGCGCTCTGCACGGTAGGCGCTGGGCCGAAGCCGGGGACGACGCGGGCTTTTGCGTGAACGTGCTGGGAACCAAGAACATCCTCGAAGGGGCGCGCAAGGCCGGAGTCCGGCGAGTGGTCTATACCTCCTCCATCTGGGCTACAGGGCACGGCCCCAACCCGCCCTATCTCCCCATTGACGAGCAATTGCCCCGCGAGCCGATGGAGCTATACGGCCTCACCAAAAAGCTGGGGGAGCAGATGTGCCAGTATGCCACCGCCAACTATGGCATCAGCACCATCTGCCTGCGACCGGGCGGCATTCTGGCCGTCAACGCCAGCCCGGCGGCGCGCGTTGGCCTGCTCAGTGCCGCCGTTGACGTGCGCGACGTGGCCCAGGCCCACCTGCTCGCCCTGGAAGCCCCGCCGGAAATGCTGCACGAAACCTTTTGCATCACCGCTGACAGTCCCCTGTGCCGTATCTCGGCGGAGGACTGGGCCGCCGATCCCGTGGGCGCGCTGGAGCGCGAGCTGCCGAGCATCGCACAACTCGTCGCCGCCAACAAGCTCCGCCCGGCCTCTATTCGGGAATGGTACTCTATCGAAAAGGCGCGGCGGCTGCTGGGCTACCAACCCCAGCACAATTTCGACCCGCTGCTCCTGCAGGAGAACTAGCGCCCGGCCTACAGACCCCCATCTGCCCCGCCCCACCCGCGTGGGTATTTGCGGCTGCCCTGCATAAATGATATAATCGCCAGCGATATAGGTGATAGTATCATCGCCCTGTAGACGGTAGAATGCAAAGGAGTCTATGCCCGTGAAGTTGAGTCGGGAGCAGGTGCTGCACATCGCGGAACTGGCCAAGCTAGAGCTTACCGAAGCGGAAGTCGAGCTTTTTGCCGGGCAATTGTCCGATATACTCGAATATGCAGAAAAGTTGAACCGCCTGGACACCGAGGCGATCCCGCCCACCGCCCAGGTCATTGACCAGCGCAACGTGACCCGCCCTGATACGGTGCGCCCCTCGTTACCACCCGACCAGGTCCTCGCAAACGCTCCTCAACGTCAAGACGACTATTTTGAGGTCAAGCAGATTCTGGACTAGTCCCGCTCGCGCCACGGCTCAAGCCGTTCTGCGCCCCTGCGGGGCTGGCTGCTGCCTATCTGGCATATCCGCGACGCCATAGTCAAGACCGCCCATTCGCCGGCCTGGAGGTAAGAGGTTTGAAGCTATACGAATTGACCATCCACCAAGCGGGGGAACTGCTCCGCAACAAGAGCATCTCTTCCGTGGAACTCACCCGTTCGGTACTAGAGCGCATCGCCGCCACAGACGACAAGGTGTGCGCCTATCTCCGCACCACCCCCGAACGCGCCCTGCACGACGCCGAGCAGGCCGACCAGCGCCGGGCCGCCGGGGAGGATGGTCCCCTGTTGGGTATCCCGCTGGCGATCAAAGACGTGCTGTCTACCCAGGGGGTAGAAACAACCTGCGGCTCGCGCATCCTTCAGGGGTACGTGCCCCCCTTTGACGCTACCGTCATCCAAAAGCTGCGGGCGGCGGGCTGCGTGATGCTGGGCAAAACCAACACCGACGAATTCACGATGGGTTCCTCCACCGAAAACTCGGCCTATGGCGTCACCCATAACCCCTGGGACCTGACCCGCGTGCCGGGCGGCTCTAGCGGGGGTAGCGCCGCGGCGGTGGCCGCCGACGAATGCCTGGGCGCGCTGGGCACAGATACCGGCGGCAGCGTGCGCCAGCCAGCCGCCTTTTGCGGCATCGCGGGCCTCAAGCCCACCTATGGGCGCGTCTCGCGTTACGGGCTGGTGGCCTATGCCTCTTCGCTCGATCAGGTAGGCACGCTGGGCAAGGATGTCACCGATTGCGCCATCTTGTTGCAGGCCATCGCCGGGCACGACCCAAAGGATGCCACCTCCGCCAACCTGCCCGTTCCCGACTACCGCGCCGCCTTGCGGCCTGATGTCGCCGGAATGCGCCTGGGTGTGCCCCGCGAGTATCTGGCCGAGGGAATAGACCCTCGCGTCGAAAGCGCCGTGCGGGCCGCGCTGGATGTGTGGGCCGGGATGGGAGCCGAAATCGTGGATATATCCATGCCCCATACCGAATATGCCCTGCCAGTTTACTACCTGATCTCACCCGCCGAAGCGTCGGCCAACCTCGCCCGCTACGACGGCATTCGCTACGGTTACTCATACCCGCAGGCAAAGGATATTTGGGATGTCTATCGCAAATCCCGCGAGCACGGCTTTGGCCCAGAGGTCAAGCGCCGGATCATGCTCGGAACCTACGCCCTGTCGGCGGGCTATTACGACGCCTATTACCTCAAGGCCCAAAAAGTGCGTACCCTGATCAAGCAGGACTTTGATCGGGCCTATGAGCAGTGTAACGCGCTGATCGTGCCCACCACTCCGATGCCCGCTTTCCGCATCGGCGAAAAGGTGGACGATCCGCTGCAAATGTACCTGACGGACATCTTTACCCTGTCCCTCAATCTGGCAGGCGGTTGTGGTATTTCGATTCCGTGTGGCTTGGCCGATGGGTTGCCAGTTGGCTTGCAGGTGTTCGGCAACCTCTACGACGAGGAGACCATCCTGCGGGTCGCCTACGCTTACGAGCAAGCCACCGATTGGCACCTCCGCAAGCCGGGGATATAACACCTTGTCCATAAGAATGCTCGCACTCAATAGTTTCCCCGGTCCCTGTATTGCGAACGCGCCGCATGAGAATGCGCCGCATGTTCATGCGCCACATTCGCAATATATGACAACTCAAGGACAAAGAAAGGTCAAGCGACTATGAAAGTCATTGTTCCTCTCGCTGGTTTTGGCAAGCGCATGCGCCCCCAAACGTGGTCCAGGCCCAAGCCGCTGCTCAACGTGGCGGGCAAGCCTCTGTTGGGGCACATCCTCGACAAATTCGAGCCGTTGAACGTGGACGACGCCGTCTTTATCGTCGGCTGGTTGGGCGACCAGATTCAGGATTACGTGGCGAGCCATTACCATTTCAAGGCGCATTATGTAGTGCAGTCCGTGTTGAAAGGGCAGGCCCACGCCCTCT
>JAAYXX010000277.1 GCA_012515695.1 Chloroflexota bacterium | reverse complement strand
CTGTTATAGAGCCAGCCCTTGACGGTGATCTCCTGGCCCTCGTGATCTGCCACGTTGCCAATATACACGTGCTCGGCCACGTTAGCCTCCTATGTAGATGATAAAGGGGCTGGCGCGCCAGACGTCAACGCTGAGCCAGCCGGTCCAGCGCGGCGGTAATCCGACCTCTCACCCGGTTCACGGGTAGAATCTGGCCGACCACGCCCCGTTCTTCTTTGTCAAACACTGACAATACCACAAGTCCCACAGCATACAAAACCAGCCCCACAGGAATTGCGAAAAGTACCTGTCGGTGGGGCAGGAACGCAATTAGCAGGGCCAGCGGAATCGCGCTTACTGCCTGCTTCCAGATGATTTGTCCCCAGGCGATGCGCGCCAGGTGCCGCCGGACGCCTATATAGAAGGGGATGAACAGAACGATCTCGGAAATCACGGCGATAAAGGCCGAAGACATCCACCCTACGGTCTGAATCAGGATTACGTTGGCGACCACGTTGAACAGCAGGCCGATGGCAAACGCCCGCGTCAGGAAGCGTTGCTGGTTCAGGGCGATCAGCACGTATTGTGTTACCGAGTTGATGAACCCAAAGGGCATGTACCAGATCACGATGCTGAGGATTTCGGCCCCTTGGGGCACATAATCGGACCCGCCCAACAACGTGACCAACTCGTAAGACAGCGCCCCGCCGATCAACGCGGCGGGCAAGGCCACGATCAGCAGCATCTTGACGGCCAGCCGATAGGCTTTGAGCAGCGACTCTTTGGCTTCCGCCGCATAGCGGGACATCAGCGGGAAGATAGCCAGCGTAAAGTAGGCCGGGATGATATTCACCGCATCAATGTATTTGTATGCCGCTCCATACCAGCCCACCACCCGGGGGTCGTCTGGCAGCCATTCCAGCAGCAGAATCAGCATCTTGAAGAACAACGTTGCCAGCAGGCTGTTGATCATCAGGGGATACGACTCGGCCAGCATCTTTTTCAGGAATTGCCAGTCAACCTCCAGCACGGGCTTGAGCACGGTGGCCCGCAGCAGCAGGTACAGGGTAATCATGGTGACAATGTTCACCACGATGGACACCCCGGCCAGGCCGATATACCCGGCCCCGGCCACCAGCACCAGAATGCCCAGTGATACTCGCAGCAGCGTGGTAAATGTGCTCACCGACGCGGGGATTTCCATGCGTTCGTGGGCCATAAAGACGGCGCTGATACTGGCGGCAACGTTGCTCGGCACCAGGCCCAGGCCAAACAGCCCGATAGCCAGCATGGTCTTGGGCTGGATGGGCACGGTGAACCGGCGCGCCAGGAAGAACAGCCCCAGCAGGGGCACCGCCACCAGGCACAGGCCGAGGCGGGCGATGATGGCGCTGGAGAGATAGCGGTTGGCGTGCGCCTTGTCGCGGGAAATCTCGCGGGTGAGCAGGGTGTTCAGCCCAAAGTTGACGAAAATGTCCACCCACGTGACCACCAGGACGGCTGTGGTATATTGTCCGGCATCCGCCGCGCCGAGCATTCGCAGCATGAGCATGGCGAAAACCATGTCCAGCATGCGGTTGACCAGTTCCAGGCCCACGGGCGCGATGGTGTTCTTGGTGACGCGCTGGATCTCGGCGTTGGCTTGCGGCTCCCGGTAGTATCGCTGCCAACCCCAGAACGCCAGAGAGAGCATCAGCACCACCCCGGCGAGAAAGCTGGTATACAGCCCCAGCTTGACCGTGTCGGGGGAGTATTTAAAGCGCACGAGATGCTCTCCCGGCGGCAGCTCCACGGCGCGGAAATTGCCGTTTGCCCGGTAGATGTGCAGTTCTTGCTCCTGATCCTGTCCAGCGTTGGCCGGGCGGATAAACGCCTTCCAGTCGTTGAAAAAGCTATCGCCCAGCACCAGGAAGCAGGGGATAGGCGTCTTGGCGGTGATGAGCACCTCGTTGGGGCTATAGATCACCGACTCGACGTGATAGTCGAAATCGGCGGGTACCTCGCTGACCTGCTCCTGGCGGGGCGTTTCTTCCAGGATCACCACCTGACGCGGGTCAAACGTGCAGAGCGCCTCGCGCCGCTCGTCGGCGTTGGGGATGTTGACCCCTTGCGCCACCATAAACGCGCGCGGCATCGCGTCCTCGTGGCGGTATACCCGCATTTCCCCGTCATAGACCAGCGTGTAGCCGGGGTTGTCTATGCTGCGCTCTTTGGCGGTCACGATGTACTTGACGTTCAGCATATCCAGCAATGGCGAGTCCAGGGCCTCGGGGTTGCGCTCGTTGAGGGGCGCGATGCGGTTATAGGGCAACTCGCCCTGCTCTTGCAGCAGTTGCATATAGTCCACGTACTGGCGCGGGATGATCGAGTCGTATCCGCGCACATCGTACAGGTCATACAACATGCCGGTGTTGGCGTTCATCGTCTTTTCGTCGCCGCCAACCAGGCTGGTGATGCGGAACAGGTCGTCGTCCTGCTTTATCAAGTCAATGCCCGGCGTGCGATACTCTACCAGGGCGGGGTCATTGGCGGGGAAGAAGGGCTTGCCGATGACAAACAACTCGGCCACGATCACCGCCACCACCAGACCGCCCCACACATGGGGGCGATGCAGCCGGGGTCGCAACAGCAACACGCCGCCACCGGCCAGCAGCGCCAGGCCGAAAATCGCCAGGTTGCGGAACTCGTACGAGTAGAACATGCGCCCATCGGCAAAGGCTTCTGGCGCTTTGGCGAGGGCGTACATGGCCCGCTCGGCCAGAGCCGCCACGCGCTCTTTGAAGAGCAGGCTCAACGCCAGCCCGCCCAGCAGGGCCGCGCCCCCCAGCGTTGCCGCCGCCGGAAGGATGGGGTCGGCCAGCCTGTCAGCCAGGCGCGGCCACCGCCGCCCGTTCTCGGTGGGCGCAAGGCTTTTTCGCAGGGCGTCGCATCCCATCCCCGCCAGAATGCCGATGCACAGGGTATAGGGGTAAATCCATCGGAAGGGCGAATGAACCTGGTTGAGGCCCGGCAGGTAATACATCAGGGCGTACAGGGGCGAGCCAAAGACGAACAGCAGCGATACGATAGCCAACGTGGCAAAGAACCAGATGTGGCGGCCCTTGCGCTTTAGCAGGGCGATGGCCGCCAGCAACAGCGGCAGGACGCCGATATAGCTGGCCCCCTCGACATAATTCTTGATGCCCCAATAGATGCTATCAATCTGCTGGCCCAAGGCGTTGACCGTTACCGGCACCCGCTGGAAGGTGAACAGGTCAAAATAGCTGTGATGGGCGGGGTTGCCAAAAAAGTCGGGGATGAGTAGCGAGATCACCCGCCGGGGTGGGTAGGCCCAGCTCAGAACCTGGGACAGGCTGGCCCCGCCCTCGCGAAAGTTCTGCTGCACCAACTCTAGCAGGGGCAACCACTGCCCGGCGCCCAGCCCCACGCCCAACGCCGCTATTGCCACCAGGATTGCGCCGCTGCGGGCGGTGGACGCCCAGCGGTGCGTGCGCCAGGTGAGGCCCACCAGCCGCCACAGGGCATAGAACCCGGACACCAGACCGACGTAATAGTACATTTCCGGGTGGCCTGCCAGGAACACCATGCCCGCAGCGCCAGTCCCCAACACGGCGTCGGGGATGTGGGCCGTGATCCTGGCTGGGCCGCGCTCTTCGCGCTGGATGATGCGCTCGATGGCGGTGAGAATCAGCGGCAGCCAGACCGCCGCCGCAATAATCATCGGGAAGACGTTGCGGATTACCATGAACCCGCCGAACATAAAGGTGACGGCGGCCACCATCGCGCCCAACCGCTTGATGTGTAGCGTGCGGGCCAGGAAATAGGTGAACGTTCCGGCCAGGAACAGGTGCAGCGCGGCAAACCAGCCATAGGCCGAGGTGAGGGGCAACACATAGAACAACACGGAGAAGGGATACATGGCCGAGTGCTGCCCGGCTGCCAGGAATGGCACCCCCGACAGGATGTAGGGGTTCCACAGGGGAAGCTGTCGCGCCCGCAGCGACTCGACGATCAGGCGCTTCCACACGTAATTCTCCAGGTACAGGTCGTCCAGCAGGCCATTGTGAGGAACGGTGATGCCCGCCTCCTGGGCGTAGCTATTCCAGGGGGCCCAGGTAAATACCTTGTCCGCAGGCAATAGAGTTTTGCCCCCAACGGTCACGGGCCACCAAAAGAGGATGGAGAGAAATAACAAAGCCAGGATGATGGCCAGGTCTTGATGCAGGCCTTTGCGCACAGTTCCCCCAAATCATGACGTATACTTCCACCCAGCGAGCGCGGCGCGCCGGGCTGCCGTCGCGTTGTTGCTCGCTGGACAGTATACAGCAACCGGCAGCATTTCTGAAATGCGCGGCAGGGGTGGGGCGGTTGAAACTGCCTATGCTGATGCAATGCCCCGCCTGGGACTGAATGTCCCAGGCTGCGGAAAGAGAAAACCCGTTAAAAACGGGTTAAGTGATATCTGGTTTAATTGAGTGCATTTTACGATAGTCAGGCGCTTTCAGCCCTCGCCCCCGGCTGTACCCAGCCGCCCGGCAGGTATGCCGATGCCCGAAGGGCGGATGAGGGCACCTCCGACTTTGCCCCAGCACTTGATCCGCGAGAAGTGGGCGCCATTGTCCATCCTTGGCTGCTTTATGCCGGCTGGAAGCCGGCGGTCCAACTGGCTACGGTAGCATTGCCGTTTGACAGGTATTGGCTATTACTGGATAATCGGGGCGCTGCGTATAGCAGAATTCTTATCGTATAATCACAATAGGAGATCGTCTTAACATGACCGAAGAGGAATACTTGGCGCAGACCGCAGCCACCAGGCCCCAACGCCTGCGTTGGTGGCAACAGGCTCGTTTTGGCATGTTTATTCATTGGGGATTGTATGCCCAGTTGGGTCGCCATGAATGGGCAATGTGCCGCGAGCGTATCCCCGTTGCCGAATATGAAAAGCTGGCCGCCACATGGAAGCCCAAGGATCGTCCCGCGCGCGAGTGGGCCAAACTCGCCAAAGAGTCCGGGATGAAGTACATGGTGATGACCACCAAACACCATGAGGGCTTTTGCTTGTGGGATACCAAACAGACCGATTATAACGCTGTCAAGTGTGGCCCTGGGCGCGACCTGGTCGCCGAGTATGTGGACGCCTGCCACGAGTTTGGCCTCAAGGTGGGCTTTTATTATTCGCTGATGGACTGGCACCATCCT
>JAAYXX010000276.1 GCA_012515695.1 Chloroflexota bacterium | reverse complement strand
GAACTCGGCCTTGACTTTAAAGAGCTCGCGAAAGTCTTCGTCCAATGCATAGAGCAACTGGTAGAGGCGCGCGTCGCCGATGATGACGACCTTGACGTCCAGCGGGATCGGCTCTGGCTGCAAGCTGGCGGCCGCCACCAGGCCGTAGAACTGGGCCATCTCCTCGATCTTGATCTCATTGTTGCGGAGCGCACGCTTGAGCCCGTCGTAGGCGAGGGCGTTCACCAGCAGATCCTTGGCCTCTACCACCAGGTAGCCGCCGTTGGCGCGGTGCAGCGCTCCCGCGCGAATCTGCGTAAAGTCTGTGACCATCGTGCCATATTCGGTCCGGTGTTCAATCCTGCCGATGAGGTTGTGGTAGGTGGGGTTGTCTTCGATGATCACCGGGGCCTGTTCCTGCGAGGCGCCCTCCACCAGCACATTGATCGCATAGCGGGTCAGCCAGCCGTCCTCTCCACGGTCGGGGCGCATCATAAAGGGTAGTTGCGGGCCCTCCTCCTGGGGCATGAACCGTTCGACGTTCGCGATGATATCATGGCGGACGTGATCGAGGTGCTCCAGGACCGCCGGGCACTCGGCAAACTTTTCCCTGAGATCGGCGAGCAAGCCATCCACCACAAACCCGGCCATCTCGGCGCGGATCTTTTCGATGGCCTGTTTGCTCTCGCGGTCCAGGTCGCGTGCCTCGCGCATGGCCTTCTCAAACTCTTCCTGGAGCTCGGGGCGGAAGGCCTCGAACTTGTGCTTTGTTTCCGGGTCGAGCTTTTGATAATCCTCGGCGCTCATCACCTCGCCGTCGACCATGGGCGCGATGGCGAGACCTGCCTGCGAGCGGATCAGCGCAAAGCCGCGCTCGTTGAGATAGGCCTCTAGATTCTCATACAGCTTCTGCTGACGGGCAGCCATCTCCTGCACAAAGGCGCGCCGACGCTCCTCGTAGGGCTGCCCCTCAAAGGTGCGGGGGATCTCTGTCTGCAGATGGCTGATCATGTCGGCCATCATATCGCGCAGCATCGTCGACTGCCCGGCGGGCAGCCGCAGCGCGCGGGGCGAGCGCGGATCGTCGAAATTGAACACATAGCACCAGTCGGCGGGCGCCGGGCGTTTGGCGGCGCGCCGCTGCAGGAACTCGCGGACGGTGGAGGTGCGGCCGGACCCGGCCGGTCCGACGGCGTAGATGTTGTAGCCTTTGCTCCGTATCTCGACGCCAAAGTCGATGGCGCGCACTGCGCGCTCCTGACCGACAATGTGGTCGAGGCCTTCCAGTTCCTGTGTTGAGCTAAAGCTGAACAAAGCGGGATCGGTTGCCCGCCGCAGCTGCTCCGGGGCGAGCACAAGTTTCTTATCCATATTCCCTCACTATTGGGCGAATGGTTGCGGTCGCGGAGGATTATAGCATGGCCCTGATCGTCTGATCAAGGCCCGCCATCGGCGGGCGCGGGCAGGGCGCGTGCTCAGTCCGTGTTCAGTCCGTCAGCGGGGGGCGGGGATCCTCGATCTTGCCGAGCTTGAACAGGAGCATCAGCACCGCATTGCTGCCCAGCACGGCCATGGCGGTGCCTCCCAGCAGCCCGAGAATCACCCCGGTGGCAACGCTGATGATGGCGAACAAAAGGGTAAAGGTGGCAATGAAAAAGGCGAAAAAGGGATTGGCAACAATCAACATGGCGGAGAATTTCCAGGCGGTCCAGACGCGGGGCTCTTCCAGGCGGAGCAGCATGGGCCAGAAATAGAGTTGCATCACGAGCCAAAAGAGGGCCATGGCCAGCCAGATGCCCTGCAGCAGTGGGACCCAGCCCCCGGAAAAGTTTGCTCCGTAGAAGGAAATGTTCCAGATGACGGCCACCAGGGCCACCACATTGCCCAGCAGCCAAAGCAGCCCCTTGCGCCAGTGCAGTCTGACGCCCTCGCGCCAGTCATCAAAGCGGGCGGTCTTGCCGTGGGCGACCCGGTCGGACACGTGGTACAAGCCCGAGGTGGTGACGGCGCCCAGCACGAGCCCCAGGGCCACCAGCAGGATCGTCAACCAGAGGGTCTTGGAGGAAGGTATCAGCGCAAAGGGGGCGCCCCAGGAGGCGAACCAGACCAGGTTCACCAGCGACAGAGGCATCAGTTCCTCCCACGCATCCTTGAGGCTGCGCCAGAAAACCTCCATGGCTTCGCGGATCATCATTGGTCCTTTTCCTCCTGCTTTGAGGCGCATTCTAGGCGCACTCCCGGCCGGTGTAAAGCAAACAGGACAACCCTCTAGAGGGTTGCCCTGTCAGATATCAGAGACTGCTCGCGGACTAGCCGCGCGCGTTGCGGCGCTTCTGGCTGCGCAGGGCCTCCTGCCAGGCGGCTGCGAACAGGCCTGGGCCACTGTCATCCTGCGTGTTGGTGCTCATCGTCGTCGCCGCCGCTGCCGGTGCTGAATCCACGTTGGCCATG
>JAAYXX010000275.1 GCA_012515695.1 Chloroflexota bacterium | reverse complement strand
CCCTGCCCCGCCTTGCAAGCAGCCTGACCACGCAATTGAGAATCGTTTACTCGTGCCACGATTTCATGCTCAACCCGATGCGACCGCGCTCTACATCCACGCTGATCACCCGCACATCCACCACATCCCCCACGGCAACGATGTCCAGCGGGTTCCGCACATAATGGTCCGCCATTTCAGAGATGTGCACCAGTCCATCCTGCTTGACGCCAATGTCCACAAAACCGCCGAAATCCACCACATTCCGCACGGTGCCCTTGAGCATCATCCCTTCGCGCAGGTCTTCGATGTGCAGCACATCCGTACGCAAAATGGGCGCGGGCATATCTTCGCGTGGATCGCGGCCCGGCTTGACCAGGTTCGCCAGGATATCTTCGAGCGTGGGCACGCCCGTGCCCAGCTTTTGCGCCAGGCTCGCCATGTTCTCGCCCGATTCCCGCAAGCGCAGCCATCCCTGCTTCACCCGCTCCGGCAGGTCTTTTTCGTCGCCGCGTAGCCCCATCATGTCCAGAAAACGCCCACAAGCAGCATACGATTCCGGATGGATAAAGGTATTATCCAGCGGGTTCTTGCCATTGCGGATTTTCAGAAACCCAGCGGACTGCTCAAAAGCCTTGGCCCCCAGCCCCTTGACCTTGAGCAGTTCTTGCCGCGACTGGAAAGCGCCTTGCGTGTCCCGATGGGCCACCACAGCCTCGGCCACGCGGGCATTCAGCCCTGCCACATACCCCAGCAGCGCCGGGGAAGCGGTGTTGATGTCCACCCCCACATAGTTCACGGCGCTTTCCACCACTGCGTCCAGTGCCTCGCCCAGCGCCTTTTGGTCTACGTCGTGCTGGTATAGCCCCACCCCAATGCTGCGCGGCTCGATCTTGACCAGTTCGGCCAGGGGGTCTTGCAAGCGGCGGGCAATGGACACCGCCCCCCGAATGGACACATCCAGTTGCGGCAGTTCCTTCCCGGCCAGCTTGGACGCGGAATACACCGAAGCCCCCGCCTCGCTGACCATCACATACGAAAGCGGCCCTTTTGCCCCCGGCACGCCCTCGCTAATCAGTTCCGCGGCCAGCGTCTCGGTCTCGCGGGAAGCCGTTCCGTTGCCAATGGCGATCACCTGCGCGCCAGTGCGCCGGATGATCTCGCGCAACGTTTGCTTGGCCGCCTCCCATCTCTTGCGCGGCTCGTGGGGGTAGATGGTGTCACTGAGCAGGTATTTGCCCGTGGCATCCACAGCGGCCACCTTGCAGCCGGTGCGATAGCCAGGGTCCAGCCCCACCACCGCCACGTCGGTAATGGGCGGCTGGAGCAGCAGGCTACGCAGATTGGCCCCAAACACCTGGATGGCGTGGCTCTCTGCCGTTTCGGTGTGCTGGGCGCGCACCTCTCGCTCGATGGAGGGGCGCAGCAATCGCCCATAGCCGTCCTCGATGGCAGCCAGCAGCTCCGGGTAAAAGATGCTCCTTTTGTTCCTGGTATAGCGCTGCTGCACCGACTGGATGACCTGTTGCTCGTCCACCTCGACGGATACGTCCAACACCCCCTCGCGCTCGCCCCGGTTCAGGGCTAACAGGCGGTGAGGCGGGATAGCGGCCAGCCGCTCGGCGTATTCGTAATACAGCCGATAGGTTCCCTTTTCGTCCTCGGCGTTCTTGGCGAGCCGGGCGACAACGGTGGCATTTTCCAGCATGTACTGCCGCACCAGGCCGCGAATATCCGCATCCTCGGCCACCACCTCCGCCACAATATCCCGCGCCCCGGCCAGCGCGTCTTCTGCCGTGGGCACATCCTCGCTCAAGTAATTGACGGCGATCAGCGCGGGGGTCCCCTTGGTCATCTCTTGCGCCAAAATCATCTCGGCAAGCGGCTCTAGCCCCCGCTCCCTGGCGATCATGGCCCGCGTCCGCCGCTTGGGCTTGTAGGGAAGATACAGGTCCTCCACCTCTTGCAGCACCGTGGCCGCCTCGATGCGCTTACGCAGTTCGTCCGTAAGCTTGCCCTGGGAATCAATGGAGGCCAACACCATTTCCTTGCGCGCCTCCAGCTTGCGCAAATAATCCACCCTGGCGGCAATGTCGCGCAGTTGGTCTTCGTCCAGGCTGCCCGTCACCTCTTTGCGGTAACGAGCCACAAACGGGATGGTATTCCCCTCGTCCAACAGGGTAATGGTTCGCGCAACCTGCCCCGTTTCCAGGTGTAGCTCTTGCGCGATAATCTGAGCCAGCGATTGCGGGTCCACCCTACATCCTCCCCACGGTTTTCTGGTAGTATACTAGAGTTGAATGGGTTTGTCAGAACGGAGGTGAGACCTCTGCGCCCGTCTTTGACGGCGATTGGGGGACATGCTAACATGGCCCCTAATCGCCAAGATAATCGAGGCAACGCATGACACAAGACGACAACTCGCCGAGTTCAAACAGCAAGAACAGCCCGCGCCGCTGGCGGCGGCTGCTCTCTACGTCGCTGCTCATTTTGGTGGGCCTGCTCATCATCTGGCGCGGGGTGACTGCCCTGTTGGAACGACCCGCTGCCCCTTTGGCAGAATCCGCCTCCGCCGAATATGCGTCCGCCGGACATGCGTCCGCTGCGGCCAGCGTCACGCCCGCCGCCACATCCACCGCCACCCGCGTGGCCTCGCCCAGCCCCACCGCCACAGCCACCGCTACCCCCACGGCCACCCCCATCCCCTGGACGCTGGCCGTCGACCAGCAAGTGTACGACGCCTACGCCAGCTTTATAGACAGCCTCCCGGCGCGCTATGTCAACCTGGAGCTGCGCGTCTGCGCTACAGACGCCGAACTGGATGCGGCGCTGGCCGAGACGGGCTACACCTGGGTGATGCACTGGTCGTCCCTGAAGCCGCAAGAAGCCCTTGTGCTGCGGGCCGAACCCTACGTGCTGGCTGTACACCCCACCCTGTTCCTGGACACCTTCTCCCTGTCGCAACTGGCCGCCCTCGCCGAGCAGGGGAACACAGAATATACCTTTGTCGTCGGAGATAACGGGCAGGTTGCCCAGGAATTGCTGGGCATCCCCCAGATTGGCGAGGAAGCGGTCCGCGCCGAAAACTGGGAGGCGGCCAAGGAGTATATCGCCACACACGAGCGGGCCGTGGGGCTGCTCCCCTGGGACGTGGTAGACGCGCGCGTGCAGGTCCTTCCGGTGGATGGGTATTCCCTGGACGCCCGCCGCATCAATACCGGGGATTTCGCCGATTACCCCCTGGTGCGGCACCTCCGCCTCAGCGGGGATAGGCCGCCGCCCGCCGCGCTGGTCGCCGATCTGGACGCGGCGCTGCAATATCAGGCTCCCCGCGCGGTGCAGTTGGCCGCTGTGGGCGATGTGATGCTCGCCAGCTATGTGGGGCAAACCATTCAGGCCACATCCCCCCGCTACCCGTTCGAGGGCGCGGGCGTGCAAGAGCTGCTCTCGCAGGCGGATATCGCCATCGGCAACCTGGAATGCGCCGTATCAGAGCGCGGCGAGCGGGTGAACAAAACCTATACCTTCCGCGCTGACCCGGCGGTGATCGAGGGGCTGCAATACGCGGGGTTTGACGTGCTCTCGCTGGCCAACAATCACACCGGCGATTTCGGCGACGACGCCCTGCTGGATACGCTGGATGCCCTGCACGATGCCGGGATGGTCACTATCGGCGCGGGGCGCACCATCACCGAGGCGCACGAGGCCAAATTCCTGGACATGGACGGGCTGCGGCTGGCCTTCCTGGCCTACAACCAGATTTACCCGCCCTCGTTTGCCGCGACAGCCACCAGCCCCGGCTCGGCCTTTATGAGCGAGGAGCGCATGGTGGCCGACGTGCAGGCCGCCCGCCAACTGGCCGACGTGGTGATCGTTGCCTGTCACTGGGGCATCGAGTACAGCTCCTACCCTGACGCCTCGCAGCGACGGCTGGCCCGGTTGCTGGCCGACGCGGGAGCGTCGTTGATCCTCGGCCACCATCCTCACGTGGTGCAGGGGTTGGAGTATCATCAAGACGCGCTAACCGCCTACAGCCTGGGGAATTTTGTCTTTTACCACGGCCCCACAGCCGAGACGGTGGAAACGGTGATTATGGAGTGCGTGGTGGATAGCTCCGGCGTCAAGATGGTGCGCCTGGTTCCCGTCGCCATCCGTGACCACCAGCCCAACGTGCTGTCGCCAGAAGAGGGCGCGCGCGTGCTCGAACGGATCATGCGCGTTACCAGGGAGCAGAACGCCCTGCCCAAGGAATAGCTCAGGACCAGTTTCGTTGTCTTTCAAGGAGGGATCGTATGTCGAAAGCATTGTGCGCAATTCTCGCTGTGTTGTTGCTTGTATCCTGCGCCGGTAGTGCCACGACGCCAACGCCCACCCTGCAATCAGTGGCCCAGGAATCCACGGCCACGTCCCAGCCGGTGGCTACTGATACCGCCGCCCCAACGGCTACGGCGACTGACACCCCCACGTCCGTGCCGCCCACGGATACGCCCATCCCGCCGACGCCCACGCCGGTTCCAATGGCCGTCTGGTTCGACCCTGGCCTGCCGCCGATGGCCCATGATCGTGTGGTGATGGCGTTGGAAGGGGAACCGGCGGGCCTGGCTCCCGATGCCGAACAGGCCGACCTGCGCATCGGCTGGGGGATGGAGACCACGCTAGGCCAATGGGTGTACGCCGTGGCGGCCCCGTTCCCCACGCTGGCCGACGCGATCACCTGGCAGGAGGTGCAACGCTTCTGGGCGGGCGAATCCGCGTTGACCGTTATCTCTGAAGACGGGCAGACGCCCACCCTGTTCGTAACGCAAGAGACGCTGGCCGCCCTGGAGCATCTGTTGGGGCCGCTCTCTGACCAGGCGCCCGTATCCATCCAGACGGAGGCGGACATTGTCACCGCCGCCTGGGATGCGCGGCCTCATGCCTGGGCCATCGTGCCGTTCGACCAGCTTCAGCCGCGCTGGAAGGTGTTGCGCCTGGACGGGATGAACGTGCTGGACAAGCAAACGGACATGGGCGCCTACCCCCTGGCGCTAACGTTTGGGGCTGAGGGGGAGGCGGCGGAGCAACTGGCGGCTGCGCTGGCAAACGACGAGCAACCATTGACCAACCGCGACACCGCCCGCATGACGACACTGGTAATGACCGGCGTAACGGCGCTGGTGCGCGCTACCGCCCACGAAATGGAAGTGCGGGGCGTGCTCTATCCGGGGGAACTGATCAACCCCATCCTGCGCGCCGCCGACATCACCCATATCAGCAATGAAATCCCGTTCGCCAACAATTGCCCGCCGCCCAACCGCAACCAGGAAGAGCTGGTGTTCTGTAGCGACCCGCGCTATATCGAACTGCTGCGCAACGCCGGGGCCGACCTGATCGAGTTGACTGGCAACCATTTCCAGGATTATGGCTCGCAGGCCACGCTGGACACGCTCGAGATGTACCGTCAGGAGGGTTGGCCCTACTATGGCGGCGGGGAGAACCTCGCGGATGCCAAAAAGCCCATCACGATAGAGAGCAACGGCAACTCGTTCTCGTTCATCGGCTGCAACCCCGTCGGCCCGATTTACGCCTGGGCCACGGAAACCGAGCCGGGCGCGGCCCCTTGCGATTTCGAGTACATGCACGCGGAACTGGCCCGTCTGCGGGAAGAGGTGGATGTGCCCATCGCCACGTGGCAATATTGGGAGCATTATTTCTACGAGGCGACGGAGCAGCAGCAGGCCGACTTTCGCGGGATGGTAGACGCCGGGGCGCGCATCGTCAGCGGCAGCCAGGCCCACCACCCGCAAGCCTACGAGTTCTACAAGGATGGGTTCATCCACTATGGCCTGGGCAACCTGTTCTTTGATCAGATGTGGTCACTGGGCACGCGCCAGGAAACGGTGGACCGCCACACGATCTACGACGGGCGGCATCTCTCTACCGAAGTGCTGACGTTCATGTTGGAGAACTATGCCCAGCCCCGCCCGATGACCATCGAAGAGCGTCGCGCGTTGCTGCAATCGCTGTTCCAGGCCAGCGGGTGGTAAAGGCTACGAGCAGCCTCGCCCGCGCGCCAGGATGGCGCTATAACTGCCGCGCACCGTTATAATAAAACAGGGCACGCGCATGGTAATCATGCGCGTGCCCTGTTCGTTAGCAGACAAGTGGGAGACTAGTTCTTCCCCACCATATACTCCAGATATGCCTGGATCAAGCCGTCAATCTCGCCGTCGAGCACCGCCGTAGTGTTGCCCGTCTCCCACTCGGTACGCAGGTCCTTGACCATGCGATAGGGGTGCAACACGTAGGAGCGAATCTGGTTCCCCCAGCCCGCCGTCACGTGCTCGCCGCGCAGCTTGGCCTGCTCTTCCTCCTGCTTTTGCGCCTCCAGATCGTACAGGCGCGCCTTGAGCACAGCCATCGCCCGCTCGCGGTTCTGCGCCTGCGAGCGCTCGTTCTGGCAGCTTACCACCAACCCCGTGGGCAGGTGCGTCACGCGGATAGCCGTCGAGTTCTTTTGCACATTCTGGCCGCCATGCCCCGACGCTTTGAACACATCCACGCGGATATCATCGGGATTGATCTCGATTTCGATATCGTCCGCCACATCGGGGATCACCTCGACCAGCGCAAAAGACGTATGCCGCCGATGGGCATTATCAAACGGGCTGATACGCACCAGCCGATGCACGCCCCGCTCTGACCGCAAATAGCCGAACACATTGCGCCCGCGAATTTCCACCGTAGCGTTCTTGACGCCCGCCTCGTCACCTTCCATCTGGTCGATGATCTCGGCTTCGAATCCGCGCCGCTCGGCCCAGCGCAGGTACATCCGCAGCAACATCTCGGCCCAGTCCTGCGACTCGGTGCCGCCAGCCCCGGCGTAGATGGATAAAATAGCGTCCTTGCTATCATGTGGGCCGGAAAGCATCACCTCTACCCGCATACGAGCCAGCTTTTGCGCCAGCCTGTCCGTCTCGGAGGCGATTTCGGCGATCACGTCTTCCTCGCCTTCCATCTCGGCCAGTTCGAGCAACTCGCTCAAATCCTCGACCCTGCTGGCAATCTCGCGCCACTCCTTGACATCGCTTTCCAGGCCCGCCAACTGCTGCATCACGGCCTGGGCCTGCTCGGGGTCATCCCAAAAGCCCACGGCCACCGACTGCTCTTGCAGCTTTTTAATATCAGCTTCTTTTGAAGCCAGGTCAAAGACGCTCCATCAATTCAGTAATTTCCTGTTGCATTCCTTCTAGCGTCGGTCTAATGTCTTCCATCTACGTTCCACCTCTCGTATATATGCGCGTCCTGCAACCGGGCAGGCACGATTCTAGCTATGTTCAAAAAGCCCTTCGACAAATGCCTCTGCGTCGAATGGAGCCAAATCCTGGATTTTCTCCCCCGTGGCGGCGAAATAAATGGGCAACTGCAACTCGCTGGCTACGGCGAACACAATGCCCCCCTTGGCCGTGCTATCCAGCTTGGCCATCACCACGCCGCTAACCCCCACGATCTCGCGGAACGTGCGGGCCTGATGCAAAGCATTCTGCCCTGTGGTCGCATCCAACACCAACAGGGTCTCGTGCGGGGCCTGGTGCACCTGCTTTTGGGCCACGCTCGCCATCTTGCGTAATTCTTGCATCAGGTTGTACTTGGTGTGCAAGCGGCCTGCCGTATCAATAATCAAGACCTGCGTGCCCCGCGACTGGGCCGCCTGGATGGCATCATACACCACAGCGCCAGGGTCAGCCCCCGGCTGGTGGGCAATCACTTCCACATCCGCGCGCTCGCCCCAGATTTTGAGCTGGTCAATGGCCGCGGCGCGGAACGTATCGCCTGCCGCCAGCAGCACTTTGTCGCCACGGTCCTTGTGGAACTTGGCAAGCTTGGCGATGCTGGTAGTCTTGCCCGAGCCATTCACGCCGACCACCAACACAATATTGAGCATGCGCTGCTCGTCCAGATAAGGGCGCTCCACCGCCTTGAGAATCTTGAGCAGTTCTTCCTTCAGCGCCTGCTCCACCTGGTCAGCCCGCTTGAGATCGCGCGCGCCCACCCGGTCGCGCAAGCTCTGCACCAACTCGGTGGTCGTTTTGACGCCCACATCCGCCTGGATGAGCAGCATTTCCAGCTCTTCCCAGGTATCGTCGGTAATCTGGTCGCCTTCGAAAAGGCTCGCAATCCTTCCAAAGAACGACCGGCGGGTCTTGGTCAGCCCCTCTTCTATTGTCTTGGAGCGTCTAAATAACACAATCGCCTCCAAAAAAGCGTAATTTCACATCGAATTTCTGTCTTTATCATTATACCAGTGTCCCTTGCTACGATCAAAAATAGAGGACACGCAAAGAGACCCGGAAGCAACCCTCCGGGTCTCTACTGTCTATCCTTGCCTGTTAAGACATGCCTTGCAAGGCGCACGCCCTAGATTTGGCGCTTGTGACCAGACCAGAGCAGCCCGCCAATCAGCACCAGCAACAAGCCACCCAACATCAGCGCGATCAACCGCAGCATTTGCCACGCCGTCCACATGGGCGACAGGCCCAGGCCGGTGGCTACCGGGGCTTCGGCCCCCCGTTCCGTCGCCGAGTCGGCCAACGCCTGTACTTCGGGTGCTGCCTGTATGTCAGGCGCTGCCTGCATCTCTGTCTCGCCATAGGCTTCTGGGGCCTGCTCGCCTTCAAAAGCCTCCTGGCTGTTAAACGACTCGGGGGCCGCCTGTACGTCAGGCGCTGCCTGATCTTCAGGCGCCGCCTGTGCCAACGCTACCGGCTCCTCCGGTGAGACCTCCCTTTCTGGCACGGCAGTCGCTTCGGGCTGGGCAGCTACCGCCACGTCCGGCGATTCCTCAGGAGTGGCCTCGCTCGCGGGCATTGTGCCCATACGACCGGGGATTGCTACCCCTCTGTTTGCCTCTTCCCCCTCAGGAGTGCCATCTTGCTCGCCCGTAGCGCCAGGGGCCGCCTGCGCTACGCCCGGCTCCCCGCCGCCCGTCACCTCTTTTTCGGCCTTCTCTGCGTCTACACTCGGGGCACTCTCCTCAGGCGCTTGTATAGACTCTAGCTCAAGCTCCGCCTGTGCCTCCGGCGCCGCCTGTACGTCAGGCGCCGCCTCCGACGCAGGCGCCGCCTGGTCAGCGGTTGACTCTTGCGCGGGCGCGGCCTGTAACAACTCGGCGCTCGCCGTCGGCTCCTCTATGGCCTCGAAACGCTTCTCTTGCGCCCCCGCCAACTTGTACGCGTCGGGGATGCCAAGCACCCCCTGCCCTAACAGCACATCACCCGACACCACTATCACCAACAACAGAGAGACAACTACCGTTGCCACCCGCATAAAGCTGTGGGTCATATTCCAGCGGCGATGTTGCGCCTGCTCGCCCTGCACGGAAAGCGGCAGAGTAAAGGAACGCGGCACAGGGCGCATGGGGGCCTGACGCAACAAGGCTACCGTCGCGCGCAAGGTGGAGAGTTCCTGGCGGCAATCAGAACAAGTTGTGAGATGCCGCTCCAACCTGTCCTTCTCCAAGACGGTCAGCCGCCCATCGAGATATGCGGACAGGTTTTCCGCGGCGAATCTGTGATCAGATCTTGCTTTTATACCCAAGAATCCACCCATTCTGCTATCTCTGAAAATATCTCTTGCGACACGCCCTAGAGACGATATCTGTGGGGCAAAAGTTCCCGACGTTCCTGAAGAAGATCACGCAATTTACCTCTGGCGCGGCTCAGGCGTGATTTGACTGTACCCAGGGCCACGGACGTAACTTCCGCGATTTCCTCATAGCTCATACCCTCGATATCGCTCATCACGAGCACCACCCGCTGGTCCTCAGGCAAGGCATCCAGCGCCCTTTGGATGAAACCATCCAGTTCCAGGCGCTCTATGTACTCTTGCGGCGATTCGGACGCATCCTCCAGGATTGTGCTATGCTCGTCATCCTCTACCAGGTCGTCAATAGGCGAGGTAGGGCGGCGCTGCATGACGCGCAGTTGGTCATAGCAGCAGTTGGTCACAATCCTCAGCAGCCAGGTTTTGAAAGACCCGCCCCGGAACTGGTGCAACGCGCGATAGCCCCGCAAGAAGGCGTCCTGCGTGGCGTCTGCGGCCTTGTCGGCGTTCCCCAGAATGCGATAGGCCACGTTATAGGCCAGCCCCTGATAGGCCAGGACAAGCTGGTTGAAGGCGTTTACATCACCCTTTTGCGCGGCGGAAACGAGCTTTTCTTCATTCATTAGTGAGTATGAACGGCCATTCTAGCGAGACAATTGGACCCTGCAATAATGGATTGGACTAGGGCAAGTTTACATTAAGTACTGGTTTTCTCAAACTTGACGGCTTGAGCAGTTTGCTTATACTATCCGTTGTAACAAGCCGAAGTGGCGGAATGGAATACGCGGTGGTCTCAAAAACCATTGGGGGCAACCCCGTGTGGGTTCGAATCCCACCTTCGGCACTATTTCCCCTGGATATTACAGGAAATACCCCGGCTTGACAAGCAGGCGAGGGGGCTCACAAAGCGATCGAACGTTCCAAAGTAGGGCGAGTCCTCAAGGGGATGCAGCCCTTTTTCTTTGTGTGCCAGTCGCCTCGCCGGGTTTCGAACATCACAGCTTCTCATTCACCAATATTTGAAAGCAGTGAAAGGAGTCACCCCACATGCCACTCGTCACCAGCCAGGCGATTCTAAAGGCTGCGGTAGAAGGTCGTTTCGCCGTCGGCGCCTTTAACGCCAACAATATGGAGCAGGTTCAGGCAATTGTGGACGCCGCTGTGGAAGAGCGCGCGCCCGTGATTTTGCAGGTCAGCCAGGGCGCGATCCTTTACGCGGGCCTGGAATTCGCCGCGGCAATGGTCAAGTCGGCTGCCGCCGAAGCGAACGTGCCCGTCGTGTTGCACCTGGACCACGGCACGGATTTCGAGCAGAACGTGCGTTGTCTGCGGGCGGGTTTCACCTCGCTCATGTTCGACGGTTCTAAACTGCCTTTTGAGGAAAACGTGGCGATCACCTCGCAGGTGGTCGATTTCGCCCATATGTGCGGCATTCCCGTCGAGGCCGAGTTGGGCCGGGTGCTCCAGTCCACCGATAGCGTCAGCGAAGAGGACGTGCGCAACGCCATGACCAACCCCGACCAGGCGCTGGAATTTGTGCAGCGCACAGGCTGTGATTCGCTGGCCGTCGCCATTGGGTCGGTGCACGCCATGCAGGCCGCCGCCGCTGAACTGGATATCGAGCGCCTCAAGGCAATCCGCGCCAAGGTAGCAGACGTTCCGTTCGTGCTGCACGGCTCTTCCGGCGTGAAGGAAGAGAGCGAGGTCGAGGCCATCCAGTACGGTGTCGCCAAGATCAACGTGGCGACGATGCTCAACGTGGCGTTTACCGAGGCTCTCCGCAAGGCCATCGCCGATCAGCCCACGCAAGTGGACCCGCGCAAGCTGCTGGTGCACTCGCGAGACGCAGTCAAAGAGGTCGTCCGGCACAAGATTCGCTTGTTCGGTAGCAGCGGTCAGGTCACGGCCAGCGGCTTTGTCAGCCCCAAGACCGTACACCGCACGGCCAACCTGGGCGGCGCGGAAGAATAAGCCCTTTACGAAAAGCACAGCACAGCCTGGAGAATCTTCAGGCTGTGCTTTTTTTGTGGTCACCCCACCCCTAACCTCAGGTAGCCGCGCCTTGCAGGCGCGCCTACAAATTGGACCGCCGGCTTCCAGCCGGCATAATGCAAGCCGCCAAGGATGGCGGCGGTCCAGAGGCCTCCCTCGCCCTTTGGGAGAGGGTGCGGCTCCGTAGGAGCCGGGGGTGAGGGAGGTGAGGGTGGTCCGCTGGCTGTGATAATCAACTGTTAGCGCCATTAGCCAAGGATGGCAGCGGTCCAATCCAATCCCGCGCGCGCCTACTGGCGCGGCCTAATCACTCTGCCAATCCCCGTACTTGTAGAGATGCTCTTCATTCCAGAGAGGTTTCTCCAGCACGCAGTTAATGCAATACTTGCCCTCCGGAATACCGTGTTTGCACTTGGCGATTTCGGCACGCGTTGTGGCATTGCTCACCGATTCGAGGGGAGACGTCCTCACAGCAGGCAGTGGGGTAACAGCCTTGGATGCGGCCCGGGACTGTCCTGGAACTTGAACATCCCTAGTGACAACAATCGCCGGTTGACAAGCAGGGACGTCTATGGCAGGCGGTGGGGTGACACTCTGTGATACGATGCGAGCTTGCCCTTTAATTTCCGGGGCCTTGGCACGTGAGCGACGAGACTTACTCCCAATAAGGGCTACGAGGCAGAGACAAAGGATAGCAACGACTACAATGACGAGAATGGTAACAAGGGGATGCATAGAATGAACCTCCACGTTGAGCCTAACTATCCAATAGTACCCCTGCTATGATATCGCTGGAGGCTGGCAGAGATGCCAGCGCTCCAAACACCTTCTCCCCAATCGCGGGCTTGGCCTACTCTCGCCCCAACACCTGCTCCCCCAGGTAGTCAAACAGTTCGGCGGTATTGCCGTCCTGCTGCACCAACTCGTGCAGCTTGTCCAGGCCCATCCGCTCCAACACCCGCCACATTCTGAGCAGCATGCGCGTGTTGGCCCCAAACGCCGGGACGGGGTCCATCTGCGCCGTGATAATATCCGCGCCCAGCCAGCCAGCGTATTCCAGTCGGTGCAGCGTATACAGGATTTCCAGCCAATGCCACAAGTGCATCGAGCCGGATAGCATATCCCAATCGCCGCCATCGCCGGTGCTATCATTCGTGTGCATGTAGAACAGCCGCCCCTGGCCCGCCAGCAGCGCAATGGCCTCTGCCGGGGATTCGCCACCAGCAAACGAATGCCCGATGTCCAGGTTCGCGCCGAAATTGGGCAGCCCCACCTCAGCGCACACGTACAACATCTTGCCCACACTGTCCAGCAATGGGTGGGCCTGCAAATCGTGCGGCTGATATTCCAGCACAAAGCGGATCTCTGGCCGATACGACGCCACCTCGCGCACCGACTCGATCAAGTGGCCCCACGCGGCGGTATAGTCTATCTGGAAGGGATAGCCATAGCTGTCGGCCAACGGGCAGGTTGTCACCAGGGGCGTGCCCAACTCGGCAGCAATGTCCATCCCCTCGCGTAGGCGGGCCACCACCAGCCGCCGCGCCTCGGCGCTGTTGGCCGACAGCGCCCCATAGCGAAAGAGCGTGCCGTCCTTGATGTCCACGTTCACGGCGGATAGTTCCAGGCCATGCTCGTCTAGCAGGCGCCTGGCCAACTGGGGATTCTCCAGGTCAAACGGGTATTTCAACTCGACGCCGGACACCCCTTCAATCTGGCTGGCGAGCCGGACCTTTTCCTCCAGTGCGCGGGCAGGCTGATACTGGGTATAGCGATCTCGTTGCAGGCCGAAAAAGGCCAGGTTGGCACTCAGTTTCCAGGGGATCATCTCGTATCCTTTGCTCAAGTATTTACCCAACCAGCCCTTCCAGGCGATCCACCAGCGAGTCAAGATAGGCGAACGCCTCCTCGATAGGCGCGGGCGTGGTCATGTCAACTCCGGCCAGCTTGAGCGCATCCAGCGGAAAGCGACTGCTGCCCGCCTTCAAGAAGGCGAGGTAATTCTCCACCACGCCCGGCTGGCCTTCCATCACCCGTTGCTCCAACGCCTGTGCCGCCGAGATGCCCGTAGTGTACTGGTACACATAGAAATTGGAGTACAGATGCGTATGGAACTCGGCCCAGGTAATGCCGATGCGGTCTCGATCTATCTCGACTTCCTGACCATACCCCTCCTGGAACAGGTCGCACATCAGGTCGATCATCCCGTCGGCGGTCAGCGAGCCACCCTTTTCCACCGTCTCGTGGGTCATCAGTTCGAAACGGGCCAGGGTGGGCATGATGAAAAAGTACCGATGAAAATTGGACATCGCCTCCTCGATCAGGGCGATCTGGAAATCGGGATCGGGCTGCTGCCTGAACAGGTAATCGCGCACGAGCGCCTGGTTGAAATTCGAGGCCACCTCCGCGACAAAGATGGAATAGT
>JAAYXX010000274.1 GCA_012515695.1 Chloroflexota bacterium | reverse complement strand
TATAATGCGCATGGTTGCCCCCTTGAAATTGATCTGCTATTATGTCCGATCCCTGGCCTGGCCGGAATGTACCACGTCTTCCCGGCACCGTCAACGCCCCGCTTCACTTCCCTGCCCGCAGCTTGTCCGTTCTGCCTAGCAGTGCTAAAATGCGCTATATGCGTGAGATGACGTGACTGAGGATAGCATGAGCATATCACAACCAAGAGGCCTCCGGGTGCCCGAGCCTCTGGAGATCAATAGATGGCTCTCTGCAAGCTGGCTTCGCCTGCGGGCCTATTTCCGCGTGCCAGAACACCAGATCGCCTGGAGCATCCTCCTGCTCGCTGCCATGCTGCGCCTGAGCTACATTGACCTGATCGAGTTCAAGGCCGACGAGGTGCGCCACCTGGAAAGCGCCTGGCGCATCGTTCACCAGGGCCAGTTCCCCCTGGTCGGCACGCAGTCTTCGATGGGGCCTGCCAAGCCCGCCCTGATGAGCTACCTGCTCGCCATTCCCATGCTCTTTTCGCGAGATCCCCGCGCCGCTTCCGCCTTTATCGCCCTGCTGAATCTGCTCGGAGTGGCCGGTCTTTTCCAATTCGCGCGTCGCTACTATGGCCTGCGCCCGGCGGCCCTGGCCGCCCTTCTGCTCGCCGTGAACCCGTGGGCCATCATCTTCTCTCGCAAGATTTTCACTGCTGACGTATTGCTGCCCTTTGGCGTGCTCACGCTCTATGGCCTGCACCGCGCCCTGGTGGACAACGACCCCTGGGGTTGGGTGATGACAATCCTGGGTCTGGGGATCATGTTGAACATCACCTTCTCCCCCGCGCTGCTGATCCCCGTCATTCTCGCGCTTATGCTCATCTATCGGCGGCGCGTCCACTGGCGGCACGTATTGCTGGGGTTCTGTCTGGCAACGCTTATTTCCGTGCCCTACCTCTACCACCTGAACATTACCCGGCTGGCGGATTTGCGCGCACTGCTCAACGGCGGGGAAACAGAGGCTTCTGCCCTCGCCGCCAGTCCCAACCCTCTGAGTTTTGCCACGTGGCTCCACTCCAACCGACATCTCGCCTCGCTCGCGGGCGCATCCGCTGGCGAGTTCTTGCCCCAGCCTTTCGCCCAATATCTGGACCGCGCCGGGCAGGCGCTATTCCTGCTCGCGGTGGTCGGCGTGGGCGCGCTGGCCCTGCATGCGTGGGGCCATTGGAAAGGCCAGGAACGCCCCGTCAAGTACGTGATCCTCAGCGCGTGGCTGTGGATTCCGCTGGCGCTGCTCTTGTGGACCCGCCCAGATTGGCTGGAGATGCACTACCTGATCTTGCTCTATCCGGCGGGGTTCCTGGCGATGGGCTTGCTGCTGGATCGTGCGCTGCGCGCTGCGGACGGACTGCTGCGGCATAGTCAATGGTACGCGATCTCGGCACGGTTTGCCCTTTGGCTGGGTATCCTGTCCTTCGTGGGCTGGCAGTCCTATTCCACCATCTACCTCTACGAGTTCGTCGAACGCTACGACACCAGCGGAGGGTACGACCTGCCCTATCGTTTCTGGCTGCGGGTCGCAGACCTGGCCCGGCGCGAGGCGCGCGCTGCTGGCACAGATCAGGTCTGGATAGTCACCGATGGCACGGACATTGCCTACGAAAGTAACCCGGCGATCCTCAACTACCTGCTAGAACCCGACATCAAGGCCATCTTTCTGGGGCAAGGCGGCAACGAGTGCCTTCTGCTGCCTGTTGGGCGGCCTGGGGTCTATCTGACTACCCGCACCGCCCAACCTGTGGAAGACATGCTGCATCAGTTGCAGGCTGAGGAGCGCGGCGTCGTCATTTCACCAGGGGGGCGCGTGGAGGCTCACGTGCGCGTGGCCCCCGCCTACGGCGTCGAACAGGCGCTCGCCCTCATCCAACAGCGCGGCCTTTGGGCCTTGGATTCCGGGCTGCGGCTGATAGGCTATGACTGGCCGACAGACGCCCGCGCGGGCGATACAGTCCGCCTCGCAACTTACTGGATATTTGAGGATGTGCCTGCCTCAGCCAGACAGGCGCAGCACAGCCTCTTTAACCACCTGCTCGCCCCCGACGACGACAAGGTAGCCCAGCGAGACGGCCTCGGGTTGCCCGAACAGTACTGGCAAGAGGGCCTGCTGTTGAAACAATGGGTCGAGATCACCCTGCCTGCCGACCTGCCCGCAGGGGAGTATGCGCTGCTCACTGGCATGTACCGGCTGGATGACTGGGCGCGTAGCAGGCATATAGACGAGCAAGGCAACGATCTGGGCGATGCTATTCGGCTCGGCCCCATGCAAGTACAGCCGTTTGCCTCCCAACCCGCCCACATAGATTAGCCTTGCCTTGGGGTCGGTGATACGTCATTGGCATACCGGAGTAGCGGGAGATAGTCATGCCCATTCCCAACAAACTAGCCAATTGGCTGCTGGGCCAACTGGAATTGATGCCAATTGAGAATCTGGCGCGCAACATGCTCTTTGACCCCGAGCGGCTCTTTGATCGTCTTCTCGGCGAAAAAGAGGTCGCCGAGGTCCGCGCCATGCTGTCTCGCCCCCAGAACAGCCAGATCCACGTGCCCACCATCCTCATGCCAGGCATTCTGGGGTCGTTGTTAGCCAGCATCCGAGGCATCAGCGCCTTGCTCTGGCTCAACCCTACCGTCGTTCTCGATGGCAAGATCAACCTTCTCAACCTGAACGAGGACGGCACTGGCGACGAATCGCCCGACGTGGAAATCGCGCCAGTAGGCATTGAAAAGTTCACCTACCTGAAGCTGATCATCGCGCTGGCCCAGGAAACCCGCCTCTACGAGTTCCCCTACGATTGGCGCCGCCGCCTGGAGTGGAACGCCGCCATCCTCCACGAGTCCATTCAGCGCTGGTCTACCAATACCCCAGACGGGCGCTTTGTGCTGATCGGCCACAGCATGGGCGGCCTCCTGGCCCGCACTTATCTCGCTCTCTACCCTGAGGAAGCCGAGCGACACGTCGAGCGCATCATCATGATCGGTTCCCCCATCTACGGCGCGCCGCTGGCCAGCCTCATCTATACCAGCGATACCGTGCCAGCCGAGATCGTGACGCGCCTGAATCCGGCAAATGACGTACAGCGCCTGGCAGCCAACATGCCCAGTAGCTACCAACTGCTGCCACCGCCGCCCGAGCTGTTCCCAACCCATCGCCCCTATCCATTCAACTGGGACCTGTATGACGCCAGCGCCTGGAAGCTGCCCTACATCCGCCAGGATTACCTGGATCAGGCGCGCCAGTTTCATCGCCTGCTGGCCCAGTCTGACCCACAGGTCGAAATACATCAGATCGCCGGTTGCCACCAACCAACGGTAACAGATATCAGGCGCTTCCCTTGCGAAGACGAGGATTTCGTCCGGCCAACGTACGCGTTGGTCCGCCAGGAAAACGGCGAGGACTCGGGCGACAATACCGTGCCGCTCTGGTCTACCCAGTGCCAGGGCATATCCACCTACTACGTCGAGGAGGGGCACCTGATGCTGCCCGCCAACCGTCAGGTCATCGAGGCCGTGCTAAGGCTGACCCGCGGCGAGAGTCCCGAACTGCCCAGAAAAATCCCGCAAGCCAGCGGCCTGCTCAATCGGCTGGCGGCCCGCTCGCTGGTCCAGCAAGTGGCCGACCTGCGCGAACGCATCGAAAATGGCGAGCTGGGCATCGAAGATATCCACAAGCTCTTTTTCACCCGCTAGACAGCGAGCCAATCAGCCACTAGCTGGCCGATTTGACAAAAACTCTATTTCGGACTAACCTTATGTAGATTTATTCAGGGGCAGGGTGTCATCAGCAGTCTTGTAATATGACCCTGAAAGACAAGTCGTTGTATTATTCCAAAAGCATAAAATACTGAACGAACTTGGCCGCCCACCAACTTCTGGGCGGTTTTTTTATAGTTGTCTTTTGTGGTTTTGGAATGGTATAAACGGACTGACCGCACAAACAGAGCAAGGAGCAATTGTACAAGAAAGATCATGACTGAAAACATCGTAAAAATCATTCCACTCGGCGGAATGGGGGAAATTGGCAAAAATTGTACTGTATTAGAATATCAAGACGAGATTGTGGTAATTGACGCGGGTCTGATGTTCCCCAGCGATG
>JAAYXX010000273.1 GCA_012515695.1 Chloroflexota bacterium | reverse complement strand
GTATTCTGCATCCCTACGCTGGCGGAGGGGAGCGCCAAGGTCACTTTTGAGGCGATGGCCTGCGGGTTGCCCATGATTACCACCGTCGAAGCGGGTTCGATGGCCCGCCACGAGTGCGAGGCGCTGATCTGTCCCGCCGCCGACGCGCGGGCGCTGGCCGACGCGCTGCAACGCCTGCGGGATGACGTGGCTCTGCGCGAGACGCTGGGCCACGCGGCGCGCCTGCGTATCGAGAATTACACCTGGGCGAGCTATGGGCAGCGATTGGTGGACGTGTATCGCCAGCTCTTGCCGGACCTTGCCAGCTAGGATGGTATCCCCTGTCCGCGCCGATAGATTCCAGGGGAGGTGCTGCTATCACCGAACGAGCCGACCATAAGGAAACGCATCGCATTGTGGCGGCCCTGTCTCTGCGCGGTTCGATGGTCAGCATGGGCGCTTCTGCAATCACCCTCACCCTGGGGTTCGCCCGCTCGTTGCTCCTCGCTCGGCTGCTCCTGCCGGAGTATTACGGCGTGATGACCCTGGCCCTCTTTTTCGTGAACCTGCTGGGCCGTTTGCGCGATACCGGCTTTGACTATGCTCTGGTACGCAGTGAGCAGCCCTCGCCCGCCGAGGTCTCGACCCATTTCCTGCTCCAGGTTGGCACGGGCGTGGTGATGCTGGTGGTGGGCCTGCTGCTGATCCCCATTCTGGGCCACGCCTACGGCGATCAGCGTATGTTGATTCCCGTGTTTGCGGCGCTGGTGGCCGGGCGGCTGTTGAGCACGCTGGGAAATACGCCCCTGGCGCTGTTGCAGCGCGAGTTGGGCTTTGACCGCGTGGCGGGCATTGACCTGATCAAAGCAGTCATCAAGACGGCGGGCGCGCTGGCGTTGGCCTATCTGGGGGCGGGCGTGTGGGCGCTGGTGGCCGAAGACCTGCTGGAAATCGTGGTCAGCGTCGTGGCCGTGTGGATCGTCCGGCCCGTGCGCCTGATCCTGGCGCTGGACCGCGAGGTGGCGCGCCGCTATTTACGCTTTGGGCTGCCGCTGTTCCTGTCTCACCTGGTCGTCTTTTTGCTGATGGAGTTTGACGACTTTTGGGTGGGAACCACGCTGGGCGAGGTGCCCCTGGGCTTTTATGCCGTGGCTTTTGCCTTTGCCCAATATCCCCGCCGGGTGGTGTCCGATCCTATCCAGGTGGTGATTCTTTCCACCTATGCCCGGCTGCAAACCGACCGGGCCGGGCTGTCCAAAGCGTTCTATCGGGCCAGCGCCTATCTGGTGCGGGTGGGCTTTTTAGCGGCAAGTACCTTTGCCCTGGTGGCCCCCGAGTTCATCCGGGTGTTTATCGGGGAAAAGTGGGTTCCCGCGGTGGCGGCCTTTCGCCTGCTGGTGATTTTCGGCATGTCGCTGCCGTTGGTGGCTGTCACGGTGAACCTGCTGGTCGCTGTGGGCGAGTCTCGCCGGATTCTCACCGCTCGCCTGATGCAACTGGCGGTGTTTGTGCCGTTCGTTATCCTGGGGGTGTGGCGCTGGGGCATCCTGGGGGCAGCTCTGGCGTCGGACATGATGACGCTGGTTGGGCTGGTGATCGTGATGCGTATGGCGCGGCGCTATGTGGACTATTCCCCCGCCAGGCTGCTGGCCGCGCCGTTGCTGGCTACGGGTGTGGCCGCGACGGTGGTGTGGCTGGTGGGGGCGCGGCTGCCCGCGTGGTCGGACCTCTGGCTGATGGTCGCCAAGGGGGGGCTGTGTGTGGCCGCCTATAGCGCTGTGATGGTCGCCCTGGAGCGCGCGGAATATGTGCGCGCCTTTGCGCTGGCCGCGCAGCTTTTGCGCCGTCGGGAGGCCGCGGCGCCATGAGAGTGCTGGTCGTCTCGCACACCTATGTGACCCCCTGGTATCGGGCCAAGCTGCAACTGCTGGGCGCATACCCGGACGTGGAACTGCACGTGCTGGTGCCCCCCTCGTGGCGTGGGCTGTTGGGCGAATCGCGGGCCGCCGCCGCGTCTGACGCCTCCTATCGGCTGTGGGTGCGGCCTATCTGGGGGCGGGGGCATGTCCGCCGCTATTGCTTTGCGCCGGGGGTTGTGCCCGGCCTGTTGCGCCAGTTGCGCCCCGATCTGGTGTACGTCGAGGCGGAGGCGGATAGCCTGGTGTTGTGGCAGTTTGCGCGCCATCGGCGGCGGTTTGGCTATCGGCTGGCCTTTTTCGGCTGGGAGAACCTGCCCCGCCCGGGGCCGCGTCACGCTCACCCCTGGCCGCAGTGGGCCATGCAACACCTGCTGCATCGCCTGGCGGCCTGGACGCTGCGCCGGGTGGATGCTGCCGTTTGGGGCAATACGGAGGGGGCTGGCTTGTTGCGGGAGAGCTATGGCCTGGCGCGAGAGGTGCCGGTTCTGCCGCAGATGGGCGTGGATACGGCCTTGTACGCGCCGGAAGACCCACTTGCCGCCCGCCGCGCGCTGGGGTTGCCGCCCGCCATGCCCCTGATCGGCTATGTGGGGCGGCTGGTGCGCGCCAAAGGGATCATGACGCTTCTGGCAGCCGCCGAGGGCTGGCTGCAAACGGGGCAGGCGGCGCTGCTGCTGGTGGGCGGCGGCCCGCTGGAAAGCGATATTGTAGAATGGGTGCGGGAGAATCGCCTGTCCCACGCTGTTCACCTGCTTCCCGCCGTGCCGCCCCAAGAGATCCCGCGCATTCTGCCCGCGTTGGATGTGCTGGTGCTTCCATCCGAAAGCACGCCGACCTGGAAAGAGCAGTTTGGGCGGGTGCTCGTCGAGGCGATGGCTTGCGGCGTGCCCGTCGTTGGCTCGAATGCGGGCGCTATCCCGGAAGTGATCGCCGACGCGGGGCTGGTGTTCTCCGCAGGTGACGCGGACGCCCTGCGGGATGCGCTGGGCCGCCTGCTGTCTGACGCGGAATTGCGCCAGCAGCTTATTCAGCGGGGCCGCACCCGCGCCTGCACGGAATACGACCAACGGGTGATTGCCGGGCGGCTGCACGACATCCTCGTGGGGGTGCTGCGGGAGGGCGAAGGAGCATGATACGCATTCTGTTCGTGGACCACGCCGAGGCGCTGGGCGGCGCAGAGCGCAGCCTGCTCTTGCTGCTGGAACACCTGGATAGAACCCGCTTTCAACCGGTGTTAGCCTGCAATTCGGGGCCACTGGCCGACGCGGCGCGGGGATTGGGCGTGCAGGTGGAGCCTGTCCCCATGCCCCGGCTGCGACGAGAGGCCGCCGCGCCGATGCGGTTGTGGCAGGGCACGCGGGCGCTGATCCGGTTGGTTCGGCGGGAGCGAATAGACCTGGTGCATAGCAACGTGATGCGGGCCTCGTTTTATGCCAGCCTCGCCGCGTGGCTCACCGGGCGGCCACTGATCTGGCATGTGCGCGATGTGTTTGCCCCTGGCGCATACGTGCGCTGGATGGACCACCGCGCCGCCGTGATTATCGCCATCTCTGAAGCCACGGCGAACCCGTTGCCGCCGGGCAAGCTGATTCACCTGATCCCCAACGGCGTAGATGTAGCAGAGTTTGACCTGCCGCTCGGCACGCGGGAGAGGGTGCGCCGGGAATTGCAGCTTGAGGCGGCTGCGCCCGTGGTGGGGCTGGTGGGCCGCCTGCGCCCCTGGAAGGGGCAGCGCGATTTTCTGCGAGCGATGGCCCTGGTGCGCGAGCGCCACCCGCAGGCCCGCTTTCTGGTGGTCGGCGGGAGTATCTTTGGCGGGGATGAGGGCTATCGCGCCGAACTGGAAGCGTTGGCGCGGGAACTGGGGCTGGGCGAGGCGGCGCTCTTTACCGGCCAGCGCGAAGACCTGCCCGCGCTGCTCAGTGCCCTGGATGTGCTGGTGCATTGCTCCGTCGAGCCGGAGCCTTTTGGGCGGGTGATGATCGAAGGGATGGCCGCCCGGCTGCCCGTGGTGGCCTATCGGCACGGTGGAGCCGGGGAAATCGTCGTGGACCAGGAGACTGGCCTGCTGGTTCCGCCGGGGGATGTGCAGGCGCTGGGGCAGGCCGTGGCCGCGCTGCTGGCCGATCCCGTGCAGGCGGAGCGGCTGGGGCTGGCCGGGCGGCGCCGCGTCGAGGAGCGTTACGACGTGCGCCCGCTGACGCGGCGGGTGGAGCATGTGTTCGCCAGCATCGCGCAAAAGTGGGGAAAGGGTTGATCTATGCGCTTTGGATTGGACGGGCGCTATATACAAGACCATTTTCCGGGCATCGGGCGCTATACCTACCACCTGGCGCGCCACCTGGCCGCGCTGGTCCCGGAAGACACGCTGGTATTGTTCTATAATCCATCGGCCAAAAACAGCCGCTATGACCTGTCTGTTTTTGCCGGGCTGCCCAACGTCGAACTGGTGCGCGCCTCCGCCGGGACATTCTCGCTGACCCAACAAGTCACGCTGCCGTTGCTGGCCCGTCGCCATCGGCTGGACGTGTATCACGTGCCTTCCTATGTGTCTCTCTATGCCATGCCCTGCCCGATTATTGCCACCGTCCACGACCTGATCCCCTATCTTTGCCCGGCGGGGACAGCGCCCCATGTGCGCGCGCTATTCGCTGCTCTGATGCGGCAGACGATGCGCGAGGCCGCCCACATCCTCGCGGACTCGCACTCGACGCGGAACGATCTGCTGCGCGCAATGGGCGCGCCCGCCGAACGGGTTAGCGTGGTGCCCCTGGCCGCCGATAGCGCCTTTCGGCCCCGCTCGCCAGAGGAGATTGCCCCCACGCTGCAACGGCTGGGGGTTACGCAGCCCTATCTGTTGTACGTAGGCATCAACAAGCCCCACAAAAACCTGGAGCGCCTGCTGGATGCGTGGTTATCGCTGCCTGGCTCGGTGCGTAAGGGCCACACGCTGGTGTGGGCTGGCTGGGAGGACCCCCGCTATCCCCAGGCCCGCCAACGGATAGAGGCGGCGGGCGACCAGGGCGGGCTGCTCGCGCTGGGGCCAGTGGCGGAGGAGGACCTGCCCGCGCTGTATGCGGGCGCGCTGGCCTTTGTCTTTCCGTCGTTGTATGAGGGGTTTGGGCTGCCCGTGTTAGAGGCCCTCGCCTGTGGCACGCCCGTCGCCTGCGCCAATCGCACGTCGCTCCCCGAAGTGGCGGGGGATGCCGCGCTGCTGTTCGACCCAGAGAGCGATAGGGCCATTGCCAGGGCGCTGACCCGGCTGATTAGCGAGCCAGCTCTCAGAAAAAAGCTGGCTGCGCAGGGGCTACAGCGTGCGGCGGCCTTTGGCTGGCAGCGCACCGCCGAGGCCACGCTACAAGCCTATCGGCGGGTGGCCGTTGGAAGGGAAGGGCGATGAGGATTCTGCACGTCTATAAGGATTACTACCCCGTGCTGGGAGGCATCGAAAACCACGTGCGGGTGCTGGCCGAGGGACAGGCCGCCGCCGGGCACGACGTGACGGTGCTGGTGACCAACACTGCGCCGGTGACGCGGGTGGAGATGCTGGACGGCGTGCGCGTGATCAAGGCGGGCCGTCTGGCGCATGTGGCCTCTACCCCCTTGAGTCTGGGCTTGCCGTGGCAGTTGGCCCGGCTCAAGCCGCAAATCACGCACCTGCATTTCCCCTATCCCGTGGGCGAGGTGGCCCAATACCTGCTGGGCCGGGGCGAGCATACGGTGTTGAGCTATCATAGCGATGTCGTGCGCCAGCAAGCTATCCTGCGCTTTTATCGCCCCCTGATGCGGCGGGTGCTGCGCTCTATAGACCGCATTCTGGTGGCGACGCCGAACTATTTGACAAGCTCGGAGGTATTGCAGCCTTTCCGGAACAAGTGCTGCATAGTGCCCTATGGCATAGATCGCCGCCGCTTTATGGAGGTGGACCTCGCCGCCGCCCAGGCTGTGCGCGCTCGCTATGCGCCAGATGGGCCGTTGCTGCTGTTCGTGGGGGTGCTGCGCTATTACAAGGGGCTGCAATATCTGCTGGAGGCCATGCCCGATATCCCCGCCCGGCTGCTGATTGCCGGGGATGGCCCCATGGCCCCAGCTTTGCGCGAGCAGGTCCGGGCGCTGGGCCTTGGCTCGCGGGTGATTCTGGCGGGGCGCGTGCCGGACGAGGAGCTGCCCGCGTATTACCACGCCGCCGACCTGTTCGTGCTGCCTTCCGGCGAGCGCAGCGAAGCCTTTGGCCTGGTGTTGGTGGAGGCGATGAGCGCGGGGCTGCCCGTCGTTTCCACCGAGTTGGGCACGGGGACCAGCTATGTGAACAAGCAGGGCGAATCGGGGGTGGTGGTTCCCGCGCAGAACCCGCAGGCGTTGGCGCAGGCGATCAACGCGCTGCTGGCGGACGAGCCTTTGCGGCAACGACTGGCCGCCGGGGCGCTGGCCCGCTCGGCGTTGTTTGACCGCGAGCCGATGTTGGCACAAATCGAGCAGGTCTATGCCAAGTTGGTGGCAGGGAAGAGCCGTGGGTGAGGAGCATGCACGGACCGCCGGCTTCTAGCCGGCATCATTGTAAGCCGCCAAGGATGGCGGCGGTCCAATCCTCGCCCTTTGGGAGAGGGAGCGGCTGGGTACAGCCGAGGGTGAGGGAGAGTGGAGGCGGCAGGCGCGGGGATGGCTATTTGATTTTCTCCTTGCGCTAAGGTAATATGCGCCAGACCGTTGCGTCGTATCGTTTTCTAGATGAAGGGATGGTATGCGGACAAAGGTAAGCACGCTCTGCGAACGAGCGATTGAAGCCGGCTGGCTGCTGGCGGTAATCCTGGTGCCCCTCTTTTTCAACGTGTATTCCAGTCGCGTGTTCGAGCCGGACAAGATCGCCATTCTGCGCTCTATCGCCGTGTTGATGGGCCTGGCCTGGATCATTCAATGGGCTGAGGAGCGACTGGGGGCCAGGGGGAGCGCCCACCCGCAACAAGGGGGCGCCCTTGACCGCTTTGTGCGCACGCCTCTCATAGCGCCTGCCCTGCTGCTGGCTTGCGTCTATATCCTGGCTACCATCACCTCTGTGATCCCGCGAGTGAGCCTGTGGGGTTCCTACCAGCGGATGCAGGGCACGTTTACGAGCCTCAGCTATCTGCTGATCTTTGTCCTGATCGTGCTCAAATTGCGCCGCCCGGCGCAGTTGCAACGCCTGCAAACGGCGATCATCCTCACCAGCCTGCCCATTGCGCTGTATTCCCTGCTCCAGCGTTACAGCCTGGACCCGCTGCCCTGGGCGGGGGATGTGACCTTTCGGGTGGCCTCCAACATGGGGAACGCCATTTTCGTGGGGGCCTACTTTATCATGGTCGTGCCGCTGACCTTGGCGCGTGTGTGGCAGATGCAGACCAGCGCGCTGAACACGCAGGATACGCGGCAAGCGGTCGCGTTCGGGGTGGCCTTTTGGGTGGCCCTGGCGGTGGTGTTGGGCATCTGGGCGGTGGCGGGCTTTGGCGTGGGGCTGGCTATCGCGCTGCTGTTCGTGCTGGCCCTGGTGTTGACGGCGGCCCTCTTGCACAAGCCCATGCCCCGCTTTTTGCTGCTGGGCTGCTATAGCCTGATCCTCGTCGCCCAGGTGCTAACCGTGTTCTTTTCGCAGAGCCGTGGCCCGCAGATTGGCCTGATCGCCGGGCTGGGGTTCTTTGTCCTGCTGTTGGCCTTTGTATACAAGCGGCGCGCTTTGCTCACGCTCATCGTCGTCGCGGTTCCGCTCTTTATGGCGCTCCTGGTGGCCGTTAACGTGCTCGTCACCCTGCCGAATTCGCCGTTGCAAGGTATCCCCGACATCCCCTATGTGGGGCGGCTCGCCCGCCTGTTCGAGACGGACCGGGGCACGGGCAAGGTGCGCCTGCTGATCTGGGAGGGGGCCGCCGATATGCTGCGCGCGGACCCTGTACGCACGATTATCGGCTATGGGCCAGAGTCCATGTACGTGGCCTATAATCCCTTCTATCCGCCCGATCTGGCCCACTATGAGCGGCGGAACGCCTCCCCCGATCGCGCACACAACGAGACATTCGACGCGCTCATCACGACTGGCGTGCTGGGCTTTGTGGTGTATGTGTTCCTGTTTAGCAGCATTTTCTATTACGTCTTGCGTTGGCTGGGCTTGATGCACACGCGCAAACACAAGATCGCCTTTGGCCTGTCTCTCATCATTGGGGCGCTGCTCGGCGTTCTGCTCCCCTGGCTGCTAGATGGCTCGTTGCGCCTGATGGGCGTGGGGCTGCCCGTGGGCCTTGTGGTGGGCCTGTTCGCCTATATGGCAGTGGCCGCCCTGGCGAGCGTACGCCGCAGCACCGACCAGCCCGACGGCGAGGAAAGGCCCCAACTGGAGGACTGGCGCTTGCTGTTGATGGTGGCGCTGTTCGCCGCGATCATCGCTCACTATTTCGAGATTCAAGTTGGCATCGCCATCGTATCCACGCGCACCTATTTCTGGGTGTTTGCCGCTCTGCTGGTCGTCTTGGGACACAGGGTACTGCCAGCGGATCGCCCGTTGGAAGGCGCGCAGCCGGAGGTTGTTCTGGCGGATGGAGGGCATCAGGCCAGAGGCGAGACGGCGAAAAGCAAAACCCGGCGCGAGCGGGCCAGTGGCAGCCGGTCAGCCGCGTTGGCGAGCGAATTGCCCGCCCGCGTGTCCGCCATGCGCGGGCAATTGGTCGCGCTGGCCCTGGTGGGCGGCGTGATCCTGGCGACGATGGTCTGGGACTATACGGTGAATACCACCGACGCCAATACATCGTTCAAGGTTTTGTTCAACTCTCTGGCGACAATGGCTGGCAAGCGGATGCCCGAACGCATCAGTCTGGGCATGGCCTGGATATTCCTGACCACTCTGGCGGTGTCCATGTTTGTCAGCGTGGCCGAACTGATCCAGAACGAGCCAGAAGATCGGAGCGCGGGGTGGTGGTTGCGAGCCTTTGGGCTGTTCATCCTTATCGCCGGGGGCATTGGCGGCCTGTATGGAGTGATTCACGCGGCCAAGTTGCTGCCCAACAAGGACATAACGAACCTGATCTATGAGTACTATGTCGTGATTGGGCTGATCTGGGTCACGCTGACCGTGTTGCTGTTCGTGGCCTCGTCGCGTCCGCGCCAATGGACGCAGGGCGCTGTGGGCCTGGCCTACCCCGTGTTGCTGGTGGGGAGCCTGCTCCTGGTCAATCAGGTCAATATCAATGTCGTGCGGGCGGACGTTGTGTACAAGCAAGGCTTGAGGCCCGACGCCGAAGGCAAGTGGGAGGCCGCCGCCGCGTTGTACGATCGAGCGCGGGAGATGGTCCCCACGGAGGATTTCTACCACCTCTACTACGGGCGGGCCTGGATGGAACGGGCCAGGCTGGAGAGTAACCCGCAGGTGCGCGATGCGTATTTTAGCGAGGCGGTTGCATCGCTGGAGCGGGCCAGAGAACTGGCCCCGCTGAACACCGACCATACGGCTAATCTGGCGCGTTTGTATCGCACCTGGGCCGAGTCGAGCCAGGACCCGGAGGTCCAGCGGGAAAAGCTCGAGCTTGCGCTCAACCATTATGCTGCTGCCACCAAACTTAGCCCCGCCAATGCCCAGTTGGTCAACGAATGGGGGCTGGTCTATCATATCCTTGGTGATTTCGAGCAGGCGTTGGCCCGCTATCAAGAATCGCTGGCGCTGGATCAAGAGTTTGGGCAGACCTACCTCTTGATTGGAGATGTCTATTTCGCCCAGGGGAATTGGCCACAGGCCGTGAGCTTTTACGAGTGGGGCATCAACCTGGACCCCAGTTCCATTCAGGGGTGGAGCTCGCTGGCGTATGGATACGCCCAATTGGGCCAAATGGATAAGGCTATTACCGCGAACCTGCAAATATTGACGATGGTTCCCGACGACTATGTCACGCTAAAGAACCTGGCTATCTTGTACAAGGAAAAGGACCAACCGGCAGAGGCGCTGGCCTATGCGGAAAAGGCGGCAGCCGTGGCCCCTGAGCAGGAACAGGCGATCTGGCAGGGTTTCATCCAAGAGTTGCAGGCTCCTACAGAGGAGAACAAATAGGCGGACTATGGCCAAGTATCTGCTAATTGCGGTCAGTGCGTTTGGCCTTGCTTTTGGGATGACGCCCGTGTTCCGAGTGCTGGCTGTGCGGTTGGGGGTGGTGGACCAGCCAGCCGCGCGCAAAATCCACGCCCGCTCGACTCCGCTGATGGGGGGCGCGGCCATCTATCTGGCGTTTATTGTGGCGCTGCTCCTGTGGGGAGATCGGTTCTACGTGCGGCAGGTGATCGGCATCTTGTTGGGGGCGACGTTTTGCTCGCTGGTGG
>JAAYXX010000031.1 GCA_012515695.1 Chloroflexota bacterium | reverse complement strand
TATGTCCACGGTAGGGCTGCGCGGCAGCCGGTGGGACAAGTAATGTATGAACACGGGAGAGCAGCAAGGGGTCGTGGTCTATGAGACCAGCACGGCGGCCTATGCCAGCGAGCAAGTGCTACAGCGCGCCGGTCTGGAAGCCAAAGTGATCCCCGTGCCGCGCTCCCTGTCCACAGATTGCTGCCTGGGCCTGCGGATTCGCTGGGATGACCGCGAGCAGGCCCAGGAGCTACTGCGCGCCGCCGGAATAGCATTTGTGGCGGTGTACGAATGGCCGTAAAGGCCCAGTAGCCAGGTCCTCGCCCGCTGTCCTGCGTAGGCGCAGCGTATCGCGCAAGAGGTCGCTCGGGATGACGGAAGGAGTATCCGCGACATGGCCGAGTCTACTGCATCCACAACCCCATCCATAGGGCAGCAACACCGCTGGAACATCCGCCAGCTTCAGGAGCAAGCTCTCGAAACGCTCTACCTGCTCACCGAGTTTGCGGGGCTGGTGGTAACGTTTCTCACCTATGCGGCCCGCGAGCAATGGCAGGGCGGCGTGCTGGGGTTGATGTTGATGCTCTTTCCCTTTGCCGCACACGCCCTCTCACGCGGGCGCTATCTGGCCCGCGCCTGGCTGCTGGTCGGGCTGTGGTTCGCCGTTACCGGCGCGACCAGCGCGTGGTTGCCGGGCACATCCGCCCCCGTGCTGCTGGCCCTGCCGATGGCGCTGGCCCTGTTGCTCATCAGCAGCGCGGCGGGGCTGCTGATCGGCGCGTTAGCCAGCCCCCTGATGATGCTGCCCGCTCTGGTTAGCGGCAACGGCGCGCCCGCCACAGACGGGTTGCTGTCGCTGATACTGCTTTGGGGGCTATTGGCCCTGATCTGGCTGGCTCTGCGCCCCATCTATGGCAGCCTGGGCTGGTCGTGGGAGCAGTATAGCCAGATTCGCCAGCAACTCGCCCAGGCCCGCGATACCCAGGCCGACTTGAAGCAGGCACTCAAAGACGTGGACGAGGCCGGGGCGCAGATGATCCGCCTGAATGAACTGCTGGGCGCTGCCCGCCGCGCAGCCGAGGAAGCCCAACGCGCAAAAACCGAGTTTGTCACCAACGTTTCCCACGAATTGCGGACCCCCCTGAACATGATCATCGGCTTTGCCGAGATGATGCTTCAGGCGCCCGGCACGTATGGGCGGCTGCCGCGCATGCTGCGCGCCGATCTCGCCGTGATCCTGCGTAACAGCCAGCACCTCTCTGAATTGATTGACGACGTGCTCGACCTCAGCCAGATCGAGGCCCGCCAGATGGCCCTGACCCGCGAGCCAACCCAGTTGAGCGAGATCGTCACCGCCGCCGCCGAGGCCATCCGCCCCCTGTTCCAGATGAAAGGGCTGTACCTCACCACAGAAGTGCCCGATGACCTGACGCTTTACTGCGACCGCACGCGCCTGCGCGAAGTATTGCTGAACCTGCTATCAAACGCGGGCCGCTTTACCGAGCAGGGCGGCGTTTGCGTCAAGGCCCAGGTAGCCGACCATGCAGTGACCGTGAGCGTCGCCGACACCGGGCCGGGCATCGCCCCGGAGGACCAGAGCCGCCTGTTCCAGCCATTCCAGCAGGTAGATGGCTCCATTCGGCGGCGTTTTGGCGGCAGCGGCCTCGGATTGGCTATCAGCAAGCACTTTGTCGAGATGCACGGCGGCAATATGTGGATGGACAGCACGCCGGGCAAGGGCACCATCATCTACTTCCAGTTGCCGATAGACGCGCCCGCCTCGCCCGCCACCGCCGCCTTGCGTTGGCTCAACCCCGAATGGGAATACCGCCAGCGCACCCGCCCCGCCCTTGCGCCAGTGCCCAAGATCAAGCCCCGCGTGGTGGTGGTCGAGCAAGGAACCGTGTTGCAGCGGCTCTTGCGCCGCTATTGGGGCGAAACCGAAATCGCCCACGCCAAAACGCTGGGCGAGGCAGCGAACGAGTTGGCCCACCGCCCGGCCCGCGCGCTGTTGGTGAACGACCTGTCGGTGGGGGCAACGGTGGAGCATATCCGCCAGGCCAATGTGCTGCCCTCCGGCACTCCGGCGCTGGTGTGCGCGCTGCCCGGCGAAGCGCAGGCCGCGCAAAGGCTGGGCGTAGAAGGCTACCTCGTCAAGCCCATTTCGCGCGCGGCGCTGCTAGAGGCATTGGACCAACTGGGGATCACCGAGGGCACTGTGCTGCTGGTAGACGACGAGCAAGACGCCATCCAGCTATTCTGGCGCATGCTCGCCTCCAGCGGGCGGGGCTATCGCGTGCTGACAGCCAACACAGGCGAGCGGGCGTTGAGCATCCTGCGAAGCGAGCGCCCGGACGTCATCCTGCTCGACCTGGTGATGCCGGGGACGGACGGCTTTCACCTGCTGGCTCTGAGAGAACAGGAAAAAGCCTGGCGCGATATTCCGGTGATCGTCATGTCGGCGCGTGACCCTTCTGGACACGCCATCGCCGTTAGCAGCGTGGGCATCGTCCACGGCGGGGGGCTGACCGTTCCGCAGTTGCTCGCCTATATCCAGATGGTCACTGGCCCACTGACGAGTAACGGTCTACCTGAGCGTCCAGAGCTGCTAACAGCGTTCCCCGACTGACCGGCTTGCGCATAAAGGCCGACGCGCCCAGGGTAAGAGCCAGGCGCTCACATGGCAGAATTGTGCATACAATCACCGGCAGCCCATGCGTGACCGGATGCTCGCGCAGCCGCCCCAGCATCTCCCAGCCATCTATGCCCGGCAGCATCACGTCGAGAATGATCACCTTGGGGGTAAGCTCTTGCGCCAGCGCGAGCGCATGTTGGGGATCACGCTCGCCTACAAACCCATAACGGGTTCCTTGCAGATAACGCTGGAAAAGCTGCAAGGTATCCACATTGTCATCAATGACCAGCACGCCCAGCTTTTGGGCTATCGGCAAATGGAGGGTGGCTATCAGGGCGACCCCGGCTTCGGCGTCCAGGGCCAGCTCCAGCCTCCCACCAGAGACGGCCACCAACTCGCGGGCCATCTCCATGCTCTCGCCCCCCTCGTGGCCAAGGGGTCGCGGAGATGAGCGGCCACGTCGGGCGACGATGCGCACGACCATGCGCGCGGGCTGTTCCACCGCGCTTACCTCAATGCGCCCGCCGGGGATGCGCTGCACAGCGGTGCTGAGGATGCTCACCAACGCCTGGCGCATGGTGATGGTATGGATGGCAAGCCGCACCAGATCATTGGGCAGGGCAGTCTCGATTCGCACGCGGGCGGCAGCCAACAGCGGCGCAAGGCTCTGCACCACCCCTTGCAGCAGGTCCGCAATGCTCGCCGCCTCGCTGGAGAACGACTTGCTGACCCATTCAAGCTCCTGGTGGCTGCCCTGGCGCAGATGGGCGCTTTTCTCTGGCGACCGGGCTTCGCGAGACACGGCAAAAGCCTGCAAACCGTGATACGTCCACAGGTAATGGGCCAACACCTGCAGGGCAGTGGCCTCGTGCCGCTGGAGTTGCCGCTTGCCAAAGCCCAAACTGGACGCAACCTCGGCCTGGGGGATTTGCTGCACGTAACGATGCAGCAAAATATCAAAAGTCAGACAGGCTTGGGCCTGTGGCGGCACATCGTCCCCCGGCCTGAGCGCCTCAATTGCCTGCAACAACAGGCAACGCAAGGCAGAGGGGGGATCGGGCTGCTGGGCCAGGCCGAGCAGTTCGATCAACGGGCTGCGCGCCAACTCGGCTGGATTGTACAGTTCCAGCAGAGCCTTGCGCAAGTCTCGCACCAAGAGCGCACCAGCCAAAGAGTTCATCTTGTCACCTCGATGCCGCCTTGATGACGCGAACCGCCTGCATGGCACGGTTCTATCTGCTACAATGGACGTATACCCCCAGTATAATATGTCCATAATCTGTGACAAGTCGCGCAAACCGGCTGCCCGGACAGCGCGAGAAGCACGCCAACGGCAGTAAAAAGGAGGTGAGGCAAGTCGGGGCGATGTTTGATCCGGTCAACGCAGAGTTCAGGTTCTTACGAGGAGGATTATGATGAGCCAGCAGTTATTCTCGCGTCGCCAGATTCTCGCATCCCTTGCATCGCTAACGCTAGGCGGAGTGATGATTGCCTGCACGCCCAAGGCCCCGGCCCCGGCAGAAAAAGAGCCAGAGGAAAAGGCACCAGCAAAAGAGGCTGCGGCCCAGGCCACCCAGCCCCCGGAAAAGGTAGAGGTCAAGGGCAAGCTGGTCTGGTATGCCGCTCAGGCCGCTGACCACCTGCCCCCGTTCCAGGAACAGCACAAGATGTGGAACGAGATATACCCCTCTGTCGAGTTGGAGGAGGTGTTTGTGCCCTGGGGCGAATATAACACCAAGATGACGACGATGATCGCCGGAGGTGAGAACATCGACGTGGTCTGGTTGCAGTTGGGCAACTCGGTAGGCTCCCCCCTACATGCCGGGTACTGGATCGAAAAAGACAACCTGTACGATTTCACGCCGGTCTTTGACTCGGGCCAGATCAAGCGCGAAGACTATTACGCGGGTGTGCTCAACGAATGGCTGATCAAAGACAGGTTCTGGGGCGCTCCCTTTGAGGTGTTCCAGCAGAGTTTTTGGTATAACGCCGACTTGTTCAAAGCAGAGGGCCTGGACCTCCCCACCGCCGAATGGACATGGGAGGATCACCGGGAGGCGGCCAAGGCGCTCACCAAGCGCAGCGCCGATGGACGCGCCGAGCAATTCGGCACGATGGGCCTCACCTGGTTGAACGCCATCTATGAGGCGGGTGGCAACCCCGTGGGCGAAGATGGACAGTCGCTCTTCCTGGATACCCCGGAAGCAGAGGTCGCCTTCAATGAGTGGTACTACTACACCGGCAACGGCTACGCCCCGCTGGGCGACGACACCAAGACCTTTGCCGGGCTGCACACCGGCAAGGTCGCCATGCAGGGCCACGGCAACTATATGTGGACCACGTTCCGCCAGGCGTCTGCGGACCTGGGGTTCGACTTTGCCGCCACGCTGATGCCAGCAGGCCCCGGTCCCTCCCCGATGAACAAGGCCGGGTGGGTGGGGTATAACCTCTGGTCCGTCTTTAAAGGGACCCAGTCGCCCGAATTGGCGGTCGAGTTTGCCGTGTTCCTGGGCTATGGCAAGGGCGCAGAACCCTGGGCGGCTACAGGCCGCGTCTCGCCCGTCAAACGGTTCGACCTGGACTACTACCAGCAGGTAGCCAACTTTAGCGGCGAAGAAAAGGAGCGTTACGCCTCCAACCTCAACACCACCTTTACCAACATGGAAAAGGGCCATGTGCATCCCTCGCACCCCTATTTCGTCATCAACGATCTGGCCTGGGGTGATATCCAGACGATCTTTGACGACGAACTCAACAAGGTGGTCATTGAAAAGTCGCAAACGCTGGAAGAGGCTATCAAGGTTGCGAATGACCGCGCAGCTCAGGCCATCAAAGACGCCAAGGGCTAATGAAGAACAGACCGGGCAAGGCGCTATGGGCAACATGCAGCCGCATTCTGCGGGCGCAAAGTGCGGCCATAGCCTCTTGCCCGGCCATCGGGATGAGCGGTTGATGAAAGTTGAGGAAATTAACGCCGTAACATCTGGCGCGCCCCGTGGAAGGGTGGATTGGACCGCCGCCATCCTTGGCGGCTTACAATTATGCCGGCTGGAAGCCGGCGGTCCAACGATGCCAGCATATTTAGCAATGGCTGTTGCCGAACAAGTGTTCATCAACTGCCTACGCAATGGCACGTCGCACGCCTTATACGCGCACATCGGGGGCGAACCATGAGGCTCAAGTTCACGCAACAAGAAGCGCTATGGGCTTATATCTTTGTCCTGCCCGCGCTGCTCGGCTTTGTCTGTTTGGCCGCCTTTCCCATCTTTTTCGGCTTTTGGATCAGCCTGACCGAGTGGGACGCGTTCACCAAGCCCGCGTACATTGGCCTGGCCAACTATCGCCGCTTGTTTAGCCTGCGCGAACCTCTCTGGTACGGGAAGACGATCTCTAACACGCTCTTTTTTGTGGCAATGATGCCGGTGGGTATCGCCATCCAGTTGTTCCTGGCGCTGCTGGTCAATGTCAAGCTCACCCTGAGTCGGCTGTTCCGCTCGGTGTTCTTTTTGCCCTCCGTCACCTCGGCGGCTGTGGTGGCAATGGTCTGGTTCTGGATGTACGACACGAACTTTGGGCTGATCAACTGGCTACTGAGTATCGTCGGCATCCCCGCCATTCCCTGGCTGGAATCGGCCCGCTGGTCCAAGCCCGCCCTGTGGATCATGATGACGTGGCAAGGAGCCGGGTATGGCATGATGATCAACCTCGCCGCGCTCCAGGGCATCCCCGAAGAGTTGATCGAGGCGGCGATGATTGACGGGGCAGGTCGGTGGCGGCGGTTCTTTAATGTCACGCTGCCCCTGCTAACCCCGGCGCTGTTCTTCCAGTTTGTGACGGGCGCTATCGGGGCGTTCCAGGTATTTGGTCAGGTCTGGATGACGACACGCGGCGGACCATCCAACTCGACGGCGACGATGGTGCTGTATATCTATAACTATGCCTTTGCACACGGGGCATGGGGATTTGCGTCGTCGGGGGCATATGTCCTGGCGCTGATGATTCTGGTGCTCACCCTCATCCAGTTCATCTTCCAGCGGAGGTGGGTATTCTATGGTGTCTAGAACCAGAGATACAGTCAGGGTAGCCCGCGCCAATCCATTCCCGCTGCGTCTGGTGGGGCGTTTGCTGCTGAACGCGCTGCTGCTGTTGCTGTCCCTGCTCGCCCTGGTGCCGTTCTGGTGGATGATGAGCGGCGGGTTCAAGTCGCTGGGCGATTTGTTCGTGTTCCCGCCCCGCTTTTGGCCGACCAAATGGTCGCTGGACGGATACCAGCGCCTGTTCCGCTACTTTCCCTTTGCGCGCAACTTTATGAACAGCGTTGTCATCTCGGTGCTCTCAACCTTTGGCAACCTGCTCTCTTCTTCGCTGGCCGCCTTTGCCTTTGCGCGCATGCGGTTCAAGGGGAAGGGCTTTTTGTTCATGCTATTCCTGAGCACGCTGATGGTTCCCGGCATCGTGTATCTCATTCCCCAGTTCATGATCTTTCGCTCGTTGCATTGGATCAACACGCTGCTCCCGCTGATTGTGCCCTCGTTCTTCTCGAACGCGTTCTCGATTTTCCTGCTGCGCCAGTTCTTTAGCACGCTGCCCGCCGAGCTAGAGGATTCGGGCAAGATTGACGGGGCCAACTGGCCGCGCATCTACTATTCCATCTCGCTGCCGCTCATCAAGCCCGCCCTGGTGACGTTGGGGCTGTTCGCCTTTATGGGGTCGTGGAACGACCTGCTGCACCCCATCATCTACCTGAGCAAGCTGGAACAGCTCAACCTCACCGCAGCGTCGGCCTATCTGCGTACCTCCTACCATTCGGGAGAGAACCAGAACGTGGAAATGGCCGCCGCCACGCTGACGGTCATCCCCGTGCTGGCGATTTTCGTGTTCGTCCAGCGCTATATCGTCAATAGCCTGGTCTTCTCTGGGCTAAAGGGATAGAAAAGCCGCCCCGCCGATATAAAGATTAACAAAATACTCAAGCTGACGTGCCATCTCGTAGGCAGTTGAAACTGCACCAACGTTTGCGTCGCCAACTTGTTGGCGCAGCCGCCCTTCGGCGGCTGGGAAGCGAATCTGCGAAGGGGCGACTGTAGGCCACGCAGGTGGACGCGCCAGCAAGCTGGCGATGCAATGGTTGCTGCGGTTTCAACCGCCCATCCTATCGGCTGTTACCAAACTATTTTGTTAAAACCCATATCGGTGGGGCGGCGAATGTATAGCAGATCGCCTGTCTATTCCGTCCAGTATTTGGCGCCGGGCAGGCTGCCGTCCATCACATACCCGCCGTCAATGGTCAACACCTGGCCGGTGATATAGCGGGCGTCGTCCGAAACGAGGAACACCACACCGGCGGCAATCCATTCCGTCTGGGCGATTTCCTTCATCGGCACGCGCTCGAACAGCGATTGCTTGACCGACTCGGTATACATGGGGGTGGTCAGTTCGCTGTACGTCGCCCCGGGAGCGACACAGTTGACCCGAATCTTGTACGGGGCCAGTTCGGTCGCCATCGTGCGAGAGAATGCCTCAATGCCCCCCTTGGCCGCGGTGTACGGCCCCGCCGACGGCTCGGAAAGAGTCGCGTGGATAGAGGACATGCTGACGATCTGCCCGCCCCTCCCCTGCGAGATCATGACCCTGGCGGCGGCCCGCGAGCAGAAGAATACGCTGTTCAGGTTGGTGCGGATGATCTTGTGCCAATCATCGTCGCTCAACTCCCAGAACAGGCCGGGCGCGATGATGGCGGCGTTGTTCACCAGGATGTCCAGCCCGCCCCACGCCTGCACCACCTGTTGCACCATGCTATCTACCTGGGCCGAGTCGCTCACATCGCAATGAATCGCCAGCGCCCGGCGGCCCTTGGCCTCGATCTCTTTGGCTACCGCCTGCGCCTTGGCGTCCTGAATATCGGCGATAGCCACGTCCGCCCCCTCGCTTGCCAGCGCCAGCGCAATCGCCTTGCCGATGCCTGCCGCAGCGCCCGTCACAATTGCCAGCTTGCCGTCCAGTTTCATGGGATGCCTCCTGCTAGTTCGTCGTTCGTCGTTGACCCGCTATCCCGCCAAATCACGCGGGAACTCGGAAAGAACCTCCGCGCCATCCTCCGTGACCAACACGTTATCCTCGCAACGCATACCGCCCCAATCGGGGCTATAAATGCCCGGCTCCACCGACGTGACCATTCCGGCCTGCAAGGGCGTCGCCACATCGGGGTGTATGAATGGCTCTGGCTCGTGGTAGCGCAAGCCAATGCCGTGGCCGGTATGGTGAATGAAATATTCCCCCAGCCCCCGCGCCGCGAGCAGGTCGCGCCCGGCGGCGTCTACCTGGTTGGCGGGCACGCCAGCGCGCATGGCGGCAATATCCGTCTGCTGGGCCTCCACTACCGCCTGCCAGCGTTCCACGTCCGCCACGTTCGCCCGGCCCGCCACGCGAGTGCGGGTCAGGTCAGACCACCACCCATCGGCCACGGTAGCCAGCTCCAACACGACCAGCTCCCCCTCGGCCACGCGACGGCTCGAAGAGCGCAAGTGCGGCTTGTAGGAAACGGCGCTATTGGGGCCAGCAAGCACCCACGCAAAGCCGCGAGCGATCCGCGCATCAGCCGAGTCGGTGCCCCCAATCTGGATGGCCGCTTCCACGGCAGCCGCGATTTCGATTTCGCTGCGACCCGGCTGCACCTGCTCGGCAAAGGCTCGCAGCCCCAGCTTGGCAACGCGATTGACCCGGCGCAACCTGTCCACTTCGGCGGGCGTTTTGATGGCCCGCAGACCATGCAGCAGGCTGGTAGCGTCTACCAACCCGCCACCCAGCGCCGCCCGCAAAATGTTCTGCGTGACGCCCGCGATTACCCCCGGCTCGGCGCACACGTACGGCGCGGCCACAAACTCGAAACTCCCCTCATAGCCCACGGGTTTCCCCTGTAACCCCAGATCGGCGGCGGCCTGTTTCGCCAGGCGCTCCATCGTGGCAAACTGATCGCCGCTGTGCAGCGTGCCCCACGAGAAGGTGCGTACGTCTTGCGCCCACCCTTCGGCGGCCAGGTGCGCCTCGGCCTCTGGGGCCAGCAATATCGGCTCGCCCTCTGTGGGGAACACTAGCAGCGCCAGGCCGTTCATGGGCCAATAGCCGCTGAGTAGCAACACGTTCTCCGGCAACCGGCACACCAGCCCGGCCAACCCCGCCTGTTGCAGGGCGGCGCGAGTGCGCTGTAATCGGATCGTATCCACCTGAACCATTGCTTCCTCCTCGTTGTGCAAGAATGCGCCACAGGACACGGCCCCCACGCCAACGGTCGCCTGTCTGCCGGGCCATTATACCCACACGCCCGCGCACCGTCGAGCACGATTGCTCCTCACTCCCACGCGTTCAAGGACGGACAATTTGTAGGCGCGCCATTCTGGCGCGGGCTTGCGCGCTGTCCGCTTCTGCCCCCCCACGCGTGTGGGGAAGACTGGCACGTCGTCATCGCAATCATCGCAATACTTGGTTCACCCCCACGCGTGTGGGGAAGACGATACCGACAAGGGCAAGGCGAAAGCCTTGCCCGGTTCACCCCCACGCGTGTGGGGAAGACCTTCGCAGTAAAAGCTGCAACGGGCTTACCCGGAGGTGCTTTCGCTCTGCTTTTCCCCCCGGCGCGGCTACCTGCCGTCCTCAGTGCGCTCGTCCTGCGCCCACTCGGCCACCCGCTCGCCCATCAATTGCCGATGCGTGCCCCGCCAGTAAAAGCGGTCGCAGTTGGGGCAAACGCGAAACTCGTCTTGCGTGCAAAAGACATACGGCGGCACCTGCCCCCAGGCGCGATCCTTGGGAATGGCTTCCAACTCGACATTGCACACAGGGCAGCGGGTGAACGGGGCCACGGCAGATACGCCCAGTTCGTCTTGAAGCTGGGCCATTTGCTGCTCTAGCTGGCCGCTGCGGATGAGCACCGCCCGCACACCCCGGCGGCGGGCCACAGCGCTGTCGCGGGTGAGCAGGATACGCTGCTCGGCGCGGGCCAGCCGCACCAACTGGGCCGCGTTCAGGCTCGCGTCGCCCAGCCGGGTGTCATACCCCAGGATGCGTAACCACCTGGCCAGCTTGCCCAACGTGGCATCGGCCAAAAAGCGGGGTTCCACAGCCATGCGTTCCTCCCTCCCCCTCTATTATAAACCACCGCCGAACGCAACACAATAGGAACAACCGGCATTTGACAACATGCCAGGGCGGACTACAGTAGAGTTATCATCCTATATACCCAGTGGAGGTATACCGTGGCCGTCGTAGAAGTCAGTCCAGGGGTTTGTGGCTTTTGTACGCGCATCGTAGGCACCGCCGACGACATGTATAACGTCAAACTGGAAATCACCAGCGATTGCCAGCACATCCGCCAGTTAGCCGAGCAACTGCAAGAGGTATCGGCCTTTCAAGAGCTGCGCCTGCCCATCAACGAGACGACGCCCTACAAGCTGGCCGCGGCCTGCAAAACCCACGCCGCCTGCCCCATCCCCTCGGCCATCATCAAGGCCATCGAGGTCGCGGCGGGCATGGCGCTCCCCGCCGACGTGCATATGACCATCACCAGGGATTGACGCGCCCGGCGGCCAGCGAGCCATCAGGTCGTGGAATGTCAACCGCCTTTACCCCCAGGGCGGGAGTAAAGGCGGTTGGAAAGCGTCCAGGGGTCGCCCACCAGGGCGCTCCCTTTATTCTTGCAACAGGTTGTCGTTGATGTAATCCCAGTTGATCTTGTAGCCCATGCCCGGCTCCTGAGGCACGCGCACATACCCGTCCTCATCCATCGGGTCACACATCTCCAGCAAGTACGGCTCGACCTGCTCATAGTCCAGGCCAGGCGCCAGCAGGCCCCGCTCATAGTATTCGCAGGTGTCCTCGCTGGTTGCGCCCAGGATTTGCAGGTTACCAAACCCGCTCATGTGCATTTCCAGCTTGACCCCGAACGCCTCGCATATCGCCGCCATCTTGGTAGCGCCGGTGATGCCGCCCCGCAAGACATCAATGCGGCTCATATCCGACGCGCCGCGCAAAATCCAGTCGGCGCGGGTATACAGGCTGCCCGCCGCGATCTCGGGGGAGAGAATGGGAATGTCCAGTTCGCGGGAGAGTTTGACGTACGCCTCGACGCGGTATTCCGGCATGGGATGCTCATAGAAGTAGAAATTGAGCCGCTCCAACGCGCGCCCCACCTTGAGAGCGTCCTCATAGGTGCAATAGGTTCCCCACGGGTCATACATCAACACCATGTCATCGCCCACCGCCTCGCGCACAGCCTCGCAGCAGGCAATGTCCCAATCCACATAAGAAGGACGCCCCGGCACAGCCTGGCCGGTCTCAGGGTTCCAGAAATAGTAGGGGTGAATCTTGTACGCCTTGTAGCCGCGCTGCTTGCACTCTAGCGCGTGCTGGGCATACACTTCCGGCGAGCCACAATTGGGATAGGTGCTGGCGTATGCCTTGACCTTCTCGCGGCAGCCGCCCAGCAGCTTGTGTACGGGCACGCCCAACGTGCGGGCCTGCAAGTCCCACAGGGTCATGTCAATAACGCTGAGGATGTTCTCCTTCTGATTGGCGACCCACATCCAGCGCCAAAACTTTTCCCGGTCGTAGGGGTCCTGGCCCATCAACAACGACTTGACCACCCCCTTGACGGCGGCGGCGTCCGCAGGCAACAGGCCGTCCTGGTCGCCGTGGCCCTGGCCCCCCAGGTAGTACCCCTCAGCCCCTTCGTCCGTGATGATCTTGGTCACCGTCTGCCGGGCGTACGCCTCGGGCAGCACCTTCCCGCAATTGAATCGTTTGCGCGGCACGCGAAAAGGAATTACCTCTACACCAACGATCTTCATAGCGACTCTCCTTTGTGACGCGAATGGCAATGATCCGATGATTGTTCCCCTCCCCACTGGGTAACCCCTCAAAGGTAGCCGCGCCATTCTGGCGCGGGCTTGGGCGCGCTACCCACCCTTGAGCGGGTAACCCCCTTGGGGCGAGGTGAGAACACCTAGCAGCCGTACAATTCCTCGATGGTCCGGTCCAATTCCTTGCGGGTCTCGTCATCCAGCGGGGCGATAGGCGCGCGCACCACCGCCGTGCGGATAACCCCCCGACGGCGCAAGACCTCTTTGTTCACATGATAGAACGCGCCCCAGCCCTCGCCAGCCAGTCGGTTGATGGGCAGAATCCGCCGGTAAAAGACATCCAGCGCGCCCTGCTCATCCCCAGCGAAAAAGCGATCCCACACCTGGCGAAACTCGGCGGGCTGGCTACAACTCGGCATCGTGCCCTGCGAGCCGCGCCGCAGTTCCTCGATGTAATAGTTGCCCCCCGCCCCGCCAAACACCGTCAGCTTGTCGCCAGCCTCTTGGGCCGTTTCGGACACCATGACCGTAGTGGGCGAGCTTTCCACTTTGATATAGCGCACGTTCTCGCTTTCCTCGGCGATCTGGATCGCCAGCCCGGCGCTCACGTGCGCGCCCGCCGTATCCTGGATGAAAATAGGAATGTTTACCGCGTCCGAGATAGCTTTGTAATACTCGCGGGTTTCGGGGCCGCTGACAGGAGCGCCGGAAGCTGGCATGACCATCAGCGCGTCAGCGCCGTTCTCCTCCGCCATACGGCTATAGAGCACAGCCAGATGGGTACAGGTCGAGCCGGTATTGATGACCACCGGCACGCGCCCCCGCGCCTGATCCACCACCGTCCGCGTAACCAGCACGCGCTCCGCCTCCGATAGCTTCATCACCTCGCTGCCCAGGGCGATGCCGATGCCGTGCACTCCCTGCTCGATGTTGAAATCTACCACACTTCGCAGGCTCTCTTCGTCAATCCGTTGCTGCTCGTCGAACGGCATCACCAGGATAGGGTAAACGCCTCGCATCGTTGTATCCGCCATGTGGCTGCCTCCTTGAGAGTGCCTCTTGAAGAGGATGTGGGACTTGTCAGATGGGGCTATTCTAGCCCGTCCTTATGCGCCGTGCAAACCCGATAGCCGCGCGCTTGACGGCCAGCCCAAACCGTGGTATCAGCTATATACAATAGCCCCTTGCGACAGCGCCGCGCGGCCTCCTTGTGGCCCACCCCGTATGCCGAGGGGGTCGATGTCCGTTTGCCTTCATTGGTGCTACGCAAACCGCAGCAATCGCAGTGGTGGAGGTGACTCGCTATGGACACGAACAAGGCTGCAAGCCCGGCGCGGCGCATCTGGTTGCTACTCGGCGGATTGGGGGGCCTCACCGCCATCATTGGGCTGGTCATCGGCCTCTCGCAGATTTGGCAGGCCAGTTCTATGCAAAAGGCTGAGGACAGAACACAGGCCACCATAATCGCCATTTTGAACGCGCAACTGGGAGTGCAACAGGAAATCGCCACGCTTCAGGTCAGCAACGTCAAGACCGGCCCCACGGCCACCGCAATAGCCGCCCAAGTGGCCGAGTTGCAGGCCACCAATGCGGCGCTGGAAGCGGACCGGCTCCGCGCAGAAAAAGCGGCAACAGCCGCCCCCCACGCCACCAGCGACGCGCCACATTCGCCCGCGACGGCGCTCCGTGCCGAGTCTCAGGTGCCGGGGGTAAGCGCCGAACTGATCGCCTTTGGGCGATTCGAGAACACCGTCACGGCCAGGATGCGCCTCGTCAATACGAGCGAACAAGATGCCGTGATGTTTGTTACCCCGGGCAGTTATGTGTTGAACGAGGCAGACCAGGCCAAATATGCGGTGGGCGAGCAGAGCAACCCCGGCTCAACTATAGTGCCTGCTGGCGGCAGCGTGGAGATGTGGGCCAAGTACCCGCTGCCCGACGACGCCCGGCCCGCACACCTGACCCTGGCGCTCGGCCACGGGCTGCTGTTCGAGCGCCTCAAGCCATAGCGTTCGCCCGCGCAAACAGCTTCACACTGTCCATCCGATATGCGTGCTGATATGCGCGGAATCCCCGTCCCAACCAGGGGCGTGACCCCACCCACGCCCCAATATCGCCACGAGACTGTATGCCCCATACCTGCCCATTGATCCCATCTTGGTTATGTCCAGGCACACGTCATAGGCGGGTGAAACCGCCGGGTATGCGTGGAAGGGGATTGGACCGCCGCCATCCTTGGCGGCTTACAATTATGCCGGCTGGAAGCCGGCGGTCCGATTATACGCGCCATCTCATAGGCAGTTGAAACTGCACCAACCATTGCATCGCCAACAAGTTGGCGCCGCCATGCATGGCGCGCCCACCTTCGTGGGCTGATTTGCAG
>JAAYXX010000272.1 GCA_012515695.1 Chloroflexota bacterium | reverse complement strand
TCTGCATCAGGTCCACGTCGGTCCAGACTCCATGCGCGTAGGCGGGCGCGAGCAAGGGCAGGTCCAGGTCGCGCCGGGCCATTTCCTCCAGCAGGTAGGTATAGATCAGCAGGTTTTCATCGGCGGGATAGGGCGAGCGGGCGGCGGCCTGCTGGTTGCGCTCGCGCACGCGGCGCACCGGGTCGTCAAAGTGCATCTCGGTGGGGTGCGCCAGCAGGTCGGGGCTGGCCGATGGCAGGGGATTGGGCACAACATACAGCATGTCATGTCCCAGCAGCACAGCCAAGTCGAGCGTATCGGTGGCCAGTTGGCGAACTGCCGCTTCCCAACCCCGTTCGCGCACGAGGCTAAACCAATGGCTGCCGCTGCCAGCAAAGGGGCGGCGGAGCAACTGGTCGACGATAGGCGACAACAGCACATACTCGAACACGGGTGTGCGGTCCGGCTCCTGGTGTCGCAGGGCCGCTTCGACGCGTTGGCGCGATGTCATGGACATGGGTGTCCCTCCCTTGGCTTCTTGGGGGCTGATGCGTTGCCCCAGTATACCACAAGACGGGATGATGAGTCTTGGCAGAATAGCTTGGTAGCCGCCATTAGGATGGGCGGTTGAAACCGCGGCAACCGTTGCGTCGCCAGCTTGCTGGCGCCGCCATGCATGGCGCCGTCGCCCCTTCGGCGACTGCAGATCAACCCACGAAGGTGGGTTTCGCAACCGTTGGTGCAGTTTCAACTGCCTACGGTATGGCGCGCCTGGCTGTGCGGCGCGGCGCTGCTTTGACAGGGGCCGGGCAAACCGCTACAATCCCAGTCAGGGGAACCAGCCGAGGGTTGCCTGCAATGTTTGACGTGAAACATTTACCGGGATAGGGGGAGCCGTGGGCCTTTCACACGCAGAAGACCGGGGGACGCGCCCCATTTGTGACTATGAAAACAGCACATACCGCACCGATTTCTGGGAGGGGCGAGGGCGCGAATACGAAGACCTGGTAGAGCGGCTGGCCTTGCGGCGGCTGTTGCCCGCCGGTGGGCGGCGCATTCTCGACATTGGCGCGGGCTTTGGCCGTCTGGCGGATATGTACGACGGCTATGAGCAGGTGGTCCTGCTGGACTATTCCCGCTCCCAGTTGGAGTATGCGCGCAGTCGGCTGGGCGACGAGCGTTTTGTCTATGTGGCCGCCGACCTCTATCGCCTGCCCCTGGCAACCAACGCGGTGAATACCACGGTGATGGTGCGCGTGCTGCATCATATCGCCGATGTGCCTTGCGCGTTGCAGCAGATTCAGCGCGCTACCTGCCCCCAGGGCACGTTCATTCTCGAGTTTGCCAACAAGCGCCACCTCAAGAACATCCTGCGCTATGCCGTGCGACGCGGCGTCAACCCCTTTGATCCGCAACCCTACGAGTTTGCCGACCTGCACTTTGACTTTCACCCCGATTGGGTGATGGAGCGACTGGGCGAGCAGGGTTTCCAGGTGCAGCAGCGCCTCTCGCTGTCCCTGTTCCGCATGGGCCTGCTCAAACGGCTCTTTCCGGCGCGCCTGCTGGCGTCGGTGGACGGCGCGCTCCAGCGTAGCACCGCCGCACTCGCCCCAGCGCCCAGCGTGATGGTGCGCTCGCAGGTCGCCAAGGCCGGGGAGCCACAGGTGGTCGGCCTGCAAAATCTGTTCCGTTGCCCCAACTGCGGCCAGGAACCGCTCCAGCCTGCTGCCGAGGCGATGGCCTGCGATTATTGCGGGACCGAATGGCCCATTGTGAACGGCGTCTACTTGTTCAAGTAGCGTCGCGCCCATTGCGGTGCTGCACGAACTCGTAGCCGCGCGCGCCCAGGCTACACAGCGTCTCATTATCACGCGCATATTCGTGATTTTACGCAATTTTATAACTATTTTGACTCCGTGTGCTTGATATATTCTCTAGTTATTCTTCCTTGTCTTCCCACATCTTGAATCAACCCAATTCTTGACGCATTACCCCTTGCATCGCCTAGCAGAGTGTGTTAAAATGCGAATTGGCGGGCTATCGTATAGTCGGCCTGTTTCGAGGAATTTGCGTTTTTCAAGTAATTCCTATGTAATTTCAAGGAGGCTGAATGGTGCGCAAGTGGTATATATCGCTTCTCCTATCTCTTGCCCTGCTTATCACCATCGTGGGAGCGGTATCCGCGGACTCGACGAACGTTATCAAGAATGGTAGCTTTGAGGAAGGATTTATCTGGGGAGTGGGCCAGCACTGGAACACGTTCTCGAACGGCGGCAGCGCGTCCTACGGCTACCATGACGATACCTGGGACCCCGTGGTCTACGATGGGGAGTACTCGCAACTGCTCGAGGTCCATACCAAAGCGGTGACGGGCAGCCAGTTGGATCGGTACATGGGCATTTATCAGGTGGTTGACGTGGTGCCCAACCAGCCCTATCTGTTCAGCATGTATGGGCTGATTCGCAGCACCGAAGGGACAGAAAAAGACTCGGAATGGAACTATCGCGTGCAGGTGGGCTTTGATTACTCTGGCGGGACGGATTTCAACGCCGTCACCAACTGGGTCGAAGTGCCCTGGCGCGAATGGCCTCGCCTCCAACCTGGGAAGATCGAGTCGTTCTCTCAGAGCGTAACCCCCACTTCCAACAAGCTGACCGTGTTCATCCGCGCCTGGAAAAAGTTCCCCACTATCGGCCAGGAAGGCAACATCAACATTGATGCTGTCAGCCTGTTGGGGCCTAGCCCGGCAGCCGCCCCTGCAACGCCCGCGCCTGCTGCCACGCCTACGCCCACTCTGCCCGCCACTGGCGTGGGGATGGGCCTGCCCGTTCTCGGCCTCGGCCTGGGGGCTGCGGCTCTTGGGTTGACCCGCAGACGCTTGCGTAACCGACGTTAAGCTCGATTGCTCCGCCTCGCACCCTGATCAGCGCAGCGCCAATTGACGCTGCGCTTTTTATGGGTTGACGGCTGGCAGGGATGGGTTATACTGCTCTCTATTGAACACCCAAGGAGGACGCCGTTATGAAAGTTTCTTGCTTGCAGGAAAATCTGGCGAAGGGGCTGTCCATTGTCAGCCGCGCCGTGGCAACCCGTAGCACTCTGCCGGTGCTATCCAATATCCTCCTGGCTACGGACGAATCCCGCCTCAAGCTTTCCTCTACAAACCTGGAAATCGGCATCAATTGCTGGATTGGCGCCAAGGTCTCCGAAGTCGGCTCGATCACTGTACCCGCTCGCCTGCTCTCTGATCTGGTCAACTCGCTCCCGGCGGACCGCATCGACCTGGAGTTGATCACCCGCACGCAGACGCTCAATCTCAAGTGCGGGCGGTTCGAGGCCAACATCAAGGGCATTGACGCGCAAGAGTTCCCGCTGATCCTGGTCCCCGAAGAAGATACCAGCGTCCGGTTGGACTCGGACGTGTTGCGCCAGATGGTGGATCAGGTGGCCTTTGCGGCCTCTGCCGACGAGAGCAGGCCGGTTCTCACCGGCGTGCAGGTGGACCTGGGGAAGGACGGCGTGACGATGGCCGCCGCCGATGGATACCGCCTCTCTGTGCGTAAGGTCGAGCTGGATCAGCCTGTAGAGCGCCCCATGAGCGTCATCGTACCGGCCCGAGCCTTGCAGGAATTGCGGCGTATCAGCACCGAAGAAGAAGGCCCCGTGGATATGCTGGTGGCCCCTAACCGCAACCAGGTCTTTTTCCATATGCAAAACGCCGATCTGGTGTCCCAGTTGGTGGAGGGTTCCTTCCCCGATTATAACCAGTTGATCCCCAAGTCGTGGGCAACCAAGATAGTCGTGACCACCGCCGATTTCCTCAAATCGGTGCGAATGGCCTTTATCTTTGCGCGAGACGCGGCCAATGTGGTGCGCCTCCAAATCATCCCCAATGAGGAGGGCGGCCCGGGACGGCTGGTGGTGACAGCCACTTCGGCGGAACACGGCGACAATGTGAGCGAGCTGGATTGCACCGTCGAAGGCCCGCCCATTGATGTGGCGTTCAACGCCCGTTACCTGCTCGACGCGCTGAACGTCATCGACACGGCCCAGATCAGCCTGGAAACCCGCGATCCTTCCAGCCCGGCGGTGATTCGGCCAGTTGGCGGCAGTGAGTTTGTGCATATCATCATGCCGATGCATATCGCTCGCTAGCCGATGTTCCTAAAGCATCTCTCCCTGACGAACTTTCGCAATTACCCGCGCCTGGAGCTAGACCTCCCGGCGCGGATTCATGTGCTGCAAGGGGAGAATGCCCAGGGCAAAACCAACCTGCTCGAAGCGATCTACTACCTGTCCACCACCAAATCCCCGCTAACCTCGGTGGATCGGCAACTGATCAACTGGCAGGCCGAGCAGGACGTGATCCCCTTTGCCCGCGTGGAGGGGGTTTTTGAGCGGGCCGGGGCGGAACACTCGATCGAGATGACCCTGGTGAAGGAACGCCAGCCGGGGAATGGCGGCGAGGTCGAGCGTATGCGCCGCCAGATTCGGCTGGACGGCGTGCCCAGGCGGGCGATGGATGTGGTGGGGGCGCTGAACGTCGTCCTGTTCCTCCCCGAAGACATCAGCCTGGTGGCAGGCCCGCCCAGCGAGCGCCGCCGTTACCTGGATATTACCCTTTGCCAGATTGACCCGGTTTATTGCCGTTCTCTATCGCGCTATGGCCGCGTCACCACCCAGCGCAATGCCCTGTTGCGCCAGATCAAAGAGGGACGCGCCCGCGTCTCGGAACTGGATTACTGGGATGAGAAGCTGGCCCAGTTGGGCGCGTTGGTGCTGGCCCGCCGACTGGAGGCTGTGCGCGAACTGGGCAGGTATGTTGATGAGTTGCACCCGGCGCTCACGGGCGGCAAAGAGCAGTTGAGCCTGCTATACGAGAGCACCGTGGCCGAGTATCTGGCGCAGGCGGCGGGGCGCAAGCGGCAGGCAGCAGCGCCACCGCTGCTAGAGGATTCAGAGGCGGCGATGGCACGATGGGAGGCCGACTTTCGCCGGGCGCTCAAGGCGGTCCGCCGGGAAGAGGTGGCGCGCACGCTGACAGTGGTCGGCCCTCACCGCGACGACGTGCGCTTTCTTATCCAGGGAATGGACGCCACCGTGTACGGGTCTCGCGGCCAGCAGCGCACGGTGGCCCTATCGCTCAAGCTGGCCGAGGTGAAAATGATGTGCCAGCGCACGGGCCAGGCCCCTATCCTGCTGCTCGACGATGTGCTGTCCGAGCTGGACAGGCGGCGCAGCGAGTTTCTCTTGAACACCATCGCGAACGCCGAGCAGGTGCTGATCACCACCACGGACCTGTTCTGCTATTCCCCTGAATTTTTGAGCCAGGTGTGCTTGTGGCAAGTGGTCAATGGCACAGTCAGGCCGATTGACGCGCCCGCAGTTTCCTCATAGCCGCGCTCCGTGGCGGCTGGTCAGCAGAGGGGTTTCTTGGAGGGGATGCCGGGGCGGCGGGGATAGATGGAAGGCGTTGGCGCGTGCTTGTCCACCACCACCAGGTGGCTACCAGGCCGCAGCCCCTCGATAGGCAGCGGCTTGACCGCCGTTAGCGAGCCACCCAGCAACGTGTAGGCTTCTTCGGCGGCATGGGCCTCCTCCTCGGCGTCCTCGCCCTTGAGTGCCACCATGCGCCCCCCGGTATGACAGAACGGCAGGCAGTATTCGGCCAGCACACACATGCTCGCCACGGCCCGCGCCACGACGAAATCATACCGCTCGCGGTGCTTGGGCAGGTGTCCCACTTCTTCCGCCCTGCCGTGCAGCACCTCCACGTTCTGCAAGCCTAGCGTCTGCACCATATGCTGCAAGAACGTGACCTTTTTTCCCGTTGCTTCCAATAGCGTCAGCTTGATCTCTGGCAGCATGATCTTGAGCGGGAGGCCGGGGAACCCCGCCCCGCTGCCCACGTCAATGCACCACAACGGATGCGCTCCCAGTTGCACGGGCACTGTGTCGGGGATGGCCTGCCCGCCCTCTTTTTTGGGTAGGGCCAGCAGACAAGTGAGCGAATCGAGAAAGTGCTTGGTCTGCACTTCCTCATAGCCGGTGATGGCTGTCAGGTTAAAGCGCTGATTCCAACTGGTAAGCTCTTTATAGTAGGTTTCAAAAGCCGCCAGATGCCTGGGGCTGAGGTTCAGCCCCAGGCTGCGCGCACCTTCGCGTAACAGTTCCATTTTCTCTACATCACCTTACACCAAAACCGACGGCCAAACGCCGCCTGCTTGCCCTACTCCGCCGGGAAAATCTTGCCCGGGTTCATGATCCCTTTCGGGTCCAATAACTGCTTGATGGAGCGCATCAACTCGAGTGTGGGGCCATGCTCCGCCCGCATATATTGGGCCTTGCCCAGCCCAATGCCGTGCTCCCCGGCGATGGTCCCGCCCAGCGCCAGCGCGTGCCCGACAATGTCGTCCGTCGTGCGCATTCCCCGCTCAAACAGCTCTTTGTCATCTCGCGGAACCAGGGCCTCCGTGTGGAGGTTGCCGTCTCCGGCGTGCCCAAAGGCATAGATCAGGATGCCCGTCCGCTCGGAAAGGTCATGCACAAAATCCACCATGTCGCTGAACTTGCTGATGGGCACGCACACGTCGCCCGAAATCATCGCCCAGCCCGGATGCGACTGCTTGATGGACTCGCGGGCCTCTTTGCGGGCCTTCCACAGCGTTTCGCGGGTGTCGGCGGTCATGGCGGACTGAAAGTCTATGCAGTTGTTTTCCTCGCATAGCTCCTGGAGATAGTCAATCTGGTCTTCCAGGGAAGCCTCGTTGCCGTGAAACTCGACGAACAGCGTGGGCGTCTCTTGCAGCGACAGCCCTTGCTGCAAGTTGGTGGCGCGCACCGTGTGGGAGTCGAGGATCTCGACTGCCGATGGATCGAGGCCGTAGCGGATGCACTCATAGACGGTGTGCGCCGCGTCGCTCAGAGTGTCGAACACGGCCAACACGGCGGCGATCTTTTCCGGCAGGCTGATCAGGCGCAGCGTGACCTCGGTTATTACGCCCAGCGTTCCCTCTGACCCCACGAACAAGCTGACCAGGTCATAGCCGCTGGTCGTCTTTTTGGCGTTGCTGCCCACATTCAGGATTTGCCCGTCGGGCAAGACGACCTGGAGCTTCATCACATAGTCGCGGGTCACGCCGTATTTGATGGCCCGCATTCCGCTCGAGTTGTTGTTCACCATCCCGCCGATGGTTGCTACGTCCGAGCTACCCGGCGCGGGCGGGAAGAACAACGCCAGCCGTTTGAGTTGTTCGTTCAGGTTATCATAAACGATACCCGGCTGCACAACCACCTGCAAATCATCTTCGCGGATTTCCACGATCTTGTTCCAACGATACATCGCCAGGATGATCCCCCCGTGCGTTGGGATGGGGTTGCCCTCCAGGCTGGACCCTCCGCTCCAGGGCACAACGGGGATGCCTCGCTCGTTGGCGTGGCGCATAATCTGCGAGATTTCCTCAACGGTATTCGGCCAGACGATCACGTCCGGCAGGTGCGGCTCAAAGCACGATTCATCAATCGAGTGGGCTTCCAAATCGGCCCCACGCACAGAAACGTTCTCCTCGCCTACGATTTGCTGCAATTTTACGACGTCGGCGTTATCCAACACGCTCGGTAACCTCCTCTAATGTTGAGTATGAGTATGCGATGGCAATGCGCTCAGGGGCGCGGCGGGTCGGGCGGTTGCCCCTCCTGGGGGGCGCCGAACACCTCCCGCATTTTGGTCGAGCCGGTGGCTGGCCCCACGATCTTTTTTTCTTCCAGGGTGTCGATCAGCCGGGCCGCGCGCGTGTAGCCGATGCGCAGGCGGCGCTGCAACAGCGAGACAGAGGCCCGCCCCTCTTTGGTAACGACGGCGATGGCGTCTTCTAGCAAGGGGTCCTCGTTGCTGTCTTCCTCAGCTTGATCTATGGGAGCCATATCGGGCCACAAGGGCGGCTGCACCATCGGGGTTTCGGCTCCGGCAATTCCTTCGGGCAACTCCTGGTCATAGCCTGACCGCGAGCCGGGCGCGACTTGGGCCTTCCAAAAGTTGACCAGCCGGTTCAGCTCGACGTCCGACACATAGCACCCTTGAATACGCATCAGTTTGGGCGAGTCGGGGGCCATATACAGCGCGTCACCCCGCCCCAGCAGCTTTTCCGCGCCCGGCACGTCCAGAATCACCCGTGAAT
>JAAYXX010000271.1 GCA_012515695.1 Chloroflexota bacterium | reverse complement strand
TCAACGGGTTTCTGCTTTCCGCAGCCTGGGAATTCATTCCTCGGCATATATGCCGCTGGCTGGGCCGAGCGAGCAGTAGCAAGGCTAGCGCTGCCTCGGTTACCCAACTATTTTGTTAAAATTCATCAACTGCCTATGAAACTCAACTAATCTATTCCATCGCCAATTTCTATCAGGAGCGTCTCCATGCCCACCCAAATGACCAAACGCGAACGAATCGAGCGCACGCTCAACTTTCAAGAGACGGACCGCGTGCCGCTCTTTGATCTGCTGTTGAACGATGGAGCCATCCAGTATTTCAGCGGGGAGCAGCTTCCCCCGCTGGTAGACGATGAACCAACCCGGCAGACGGTGGATCGGCTCACAGGCCGGGCCATCGCCCGCTTTCTGGACATGACCCGCACTTCCACCTTTGGCCCCCTGGCAGACCGCGTCTACACCGACGAAGACGGCTTTGTGATACACGTTTCGGCCCGGGAAAAGACCTCGTGGATCGAGCAGCGCCCCTTTGCTGACGAGGCGGGGGCCGTGAAATACCTGCAAACGTGCATCCGCCGATGGGAGGCCAGCACGCGCGAGATCAACGCCGACCCGCAGGGCTACCGCCGCAAGTATCACCAGGATTTCCGCGATATGCAGGCCCGCATCGGCGATACTGTACACTTGTTGGCGGTGCAGGGCACTGGCCTGGACGACATTCGCGTGCGGCTGGGGTTCGCCCTGTTCGCCTATGTGGACGCCGACAACCCAGGAATCATCTCCGAAGCGTTGGAAGCGGCCACCAACCTGAATATCGCCATCTGCCACGCCGTCGCCGACCTGGAGCTATCCCCCGTTGTGCTGACCTACGGCGACATCGCCTACAAAGACAGGCTGCTCCACTCCCCCGCGTGGCTGCGGCGCGAGTTCTACCCTCGGCTCAAGCGGCTCAACGATGCCTGGCATGAACACGGGCACAAATGCCTGTTCCATTCGGACGGCCAGCTCATGCCCGTGCTCGATGACCTGATCGAGACGGGCATTGACGGCCTGAACCCCATCGAGATTGTGGCCGGGATGAGCTTGAAAGAGGTGCGCGAGCAGGTCGGCCAGCGGCTATTCCTGGCGGGGGGCATTGACATGAGCCAACTGCTCTCCAACGGCACGCCGGAGGAGGTGCGCGCCGTCTGTCGGCAGGCCATCCGCGACGCCTACCCCGGCTTTTTCATGGGGTCCACTACCGAAGCGGACAATAGCTGCAAAACGGAAAACCTGATCGCCATGTACGAGGTGGCAATGGAAGGTCTATAACCGGGACCCGAATGCGCGGGATATCACAGGCCAAATGAGGGCACTACCATCGGCATCAGCAATAGGGGAATACCATGCACCGCACGATCGCACTGAGACAGCTTCGGCGACTCTTGTCCGTCTGTTTGGTTGGCGTGCTGGTTACTTTGCTTGTAGCCTGGCCCTGCGTGGCCGACATGCAAGACTCGCTGGTTGGCCCTGCCAGCAAACCATCCCCGCCCAATGTGCCCATCGAGGCAGCGTTCCCTGCGCCACAGGTACATCCAGCGGCGGACGGCGCAGGCTGGCGATCTCTGCCACTATGCGGCGGGGAGATGACCTCGCTGGCAATAGACCCGTCGAACGCGCAGATTCTCTACGTGGGCACCCGCGACGCGGGCGTGTTCAAGACCACGAACGGGGGCCACACATGGAAGCCCGCCAATGTGGGCTTGACCTGCTTTCCCTTCCGAACACTGGCGATAGACCCCCAGCATCCGAGCACTCTGTACGCAGGCACAGACTATGCCGGTCTCTGGAAATCGACCGATGGCGGCGGCCACTGGAAACCGGCCAGCCAGGGGCTGGATACGGGCTT
>JAAYXX010000270.1 GCA_012515695.1 Chloroflexota bacterium | reverse complement strand
GAGCATCACCACAAGGTCTACAACTGGATCAAGTCCCTGCGCCCTGACCTGCTGATCGCCAACCACACCGAGTTCCGCGAGGGCCTCGTTCGCCAGGAGTCCAATACCGCCATCGAGCGCCCCCTGCCCCACTGGCAATACAGCGCCTCGGACAACACCAAGTGGGTCACCAGCAGCTACCCGGAAATGGTGTCGAGCAACACCACCGTGGACTTTATAGACTTCCCATATCGGCACGTAGCCGTGTCTCCCGACCAGCAGGCGTTGCGGCTGGCCCAAGACCTGGCGAACGGCGGCGGCATAGACTATTACCTCATCGGACGGCTCGACAACCATGAAGACAAATCCGGCTATGAGGGCATTCGCCGGATATTCCATTATCACGCCGCCCACGAGCAGGACTATGGCCAGCTTACGTCCAGGGCCACCATCGCCTTGCTGAATGGCCCTGACGCCGATCGAGACGAGTATCAGGGCTGGTTCCGCTTCCTCGTCGAAAACCATTACTTGTTTGACGTGCTCATGGTGGATACGGCCCTCGAACTCCCCTGGGACAAGTACGAGGCGGTGATTGTGCCAAACTTGCAGCCCCTGAGCGATGCTCTCGCCGACAGGATCGACCGCTTTGCTGAAGCGGGCGGAACGGTGATCGCCGTCTCGCAAGCGGGTTTGCAGACTGACGCTTACGTCAAGCGCAACGCGCCCGCCCTGCACTGCCTGGGCATCGAGCGCATCAACCGGGTGCGCTCTGATATGCGCGCGTCCTATCTCAAGATCGGTGGCGACGACGCATTCCAGCGTTTCCCTGTCACCGACCTGATCTACCTCGACGGCAACTATGTATATGCCGACTATGCCGCGCAGACGGCCCTGCACCTCAAGCTTGTGCCGCCCCACAACTTTGGCCCGCCGGAGCGCTGCTACTACACCCAGGTCACCAACCATCCCGGCTTTACTGTACATCCCTTTGGGCAGGGCCAGGGCATTTACATCCCCTGGGAGCCGGGCAAGCTCTACCGCCGCCAGGGCTACACCAACACCCTGGATTTCGTCGCCGACGTGTTGGAGCATGTCGCCCGGCTGCGCCCGGTCAAGGGCAATCTCTCCCCAATGGTCGAGGTGACGCTATTTGAGAAGCGAGATGGCAGCCACCAACTGCTCCATCTGGTGAACGGCTCCGGCCACTTTGGCGTCTCCTTCTTTGCGCCGGTGACAATGGTCGACGTACAGATAGAGGTTCCCAGGCAGGCCAAACCGCGTGCCGTCGAAAGCCTGGTCACGGGACAGACCTACCCCTTTGACATACAGGGCGACACACTGCGCGTCACCGTGCCCCGCCTGGAGCTTTTTGACGCGCTCAAGATCGTCCCATAGCTTTGCCGCTCCTCACGAACAAGGCTCGTGGCGCACTGCCACGAGCCTGTTGATTCACACGCATGGGCAACCAGGCGGCTCCCGCCTCGCGCCTACTGCTTCAGAAGCCTGTGCTCCAACGTCGAGATGAACTCGAACACGTCAAACACCGGCTGAATGGCGTCCTCGTTACGCTGCAAATACTCCTTGGTCTCCTGCCACCGCGCCGCCGTCGCCTCCGCGTCACCGCGCGCACGCGCTTCCAGCGTGCGCGCAAAACGCGCAACATACTCGCCGTGGTACTGCAAATACCGCCACGACTGCGCCTGACATCCCCTCGTTCGCGCCAGGTTTCGCTCGATGGTCGCCGTAAAGTCATCCACCACCGCCGGGATTTTGGCGAAACGCTCGGCTGCCTCGTCGCTCAACTGCTCCTTCTCCTGCCGCATGTACGGCGGATCAAACAGCATGGACAGCGTGGCCAGATACGAGCGGCAGGCATCCCCGTCCTCGCCAAAGGCGCTGG
>JAAYXX010000269.1 GCA_012515695.1 Chloroflexota bacterium | reverse complement strand
TCATCGCGGCTATTCGGGCCGCCGGATTTGCCGACGATGTGCGCGTCTATTTCGCCAGGGCGAGGACCAACCAATACGCCGTAAACCCCTATTGGCCCAGGGGTTCCTGTCTGTCCTCCGCCTGCCTGTTCATTGACAGCGCGTTCGCCTTCTCATTTGACGAGTACCTTGCATTCGAGCGGGCAGCCGGGGCCAGCGCGGCGCACCAGGACGCCGGATTTCTGGCGTGGATCAAAGAGCTACCGGCTTTTCTGCGGCGTGTTCAGGCCCACAGCGCCTACCCGCCGATCCGCGACAGCTATCAAGCAGTCGTCGCCTCGCGCATGGAGGGCTATCGAGCGGCAATCGCTGGCATCGAGCGCAGCCTGCGCGAATTCGGTTGCTCCTCTGATGGATGGCGCATCGTCTTTGTGCCCAACCTGCTACAGGCCCGTTCGATGGCCGATTTCGTGACCCAGGGCAACACCACCTATGTCATCACCACCCACCCGAACACAACCACCATCCTGCACGAGCACCTGCATCCCATCGTCGGGCAATACCGGGGCCTGTGGGCGGCCTATGCCGCAAGCGCGAACTTACCCAGGCTGGTGGATAGCGCCAGGCTGACGGCTCTTGGCTATATGTGGGACGCATCGCCAGAGGCCAGAATGCGCGCTCTGGAAGAGAGCGCCGTCCGGGGGCTGACGGCGGTGTTGGCGTCGTGGGTAGAAGAGATGGACCTGCAAGAGTATGGCCGGTGGAACGCGGAAAGCGGCTTTGTGCTGGTGCCAGCCATAATCGCGCAGGCAAAGCAGCAAAAGCCCACGGCGGACAATCTGGAGGCGTATTTCAGGGCGGCGATAGAAAGCTATCTGGCAGATCAGGCAGACTAAACAGGTCATTTCCCCTTCGGGCTTTGTAAAGCGTAACGCTCAGAATTTGCTATATTGCAGTCTTTGTAGTATAATTGCCGTTGTGAGTCTAGTAGGAAAAAGGGGAGATAGGCTATGGCTCTGACCAGTAGCGAAAAGAACGCTATCATGGATGGCTATCATCGTCACGATTCTGATACCGGATCCCCGGAGGTCCAGATTGCCCTGTTGACGCAGCGCATCAACCGTCTGACAGAGCATCTCAAAGACCATAAGAGTGATGAGCACTCCCGGCGGGGTTTGCTCAAGCTCGTAGGACAACGACGTCGTCATCTGACATACCTCAGTCGCAAGGACGAGAAACGGTACAGGGAAATCGTAGAACGGCTTGGTCTGCGTCGCTAACCCTTACCTTGAATGGTATTGTAATAGGTGGGCAGCGAGTAGATGGAGCCTGAGCAGCCGTCTACTCGTTTCCTCTTAGAAGTTAGCTAGTAGATAGTTATCCGGCGTTTCGGGTAGTAGTGTTCCGAGGGGGAGGTTTGAGGCAGTTTGCACAGGAATTGGGGGATGCGTCTCATCGCGAGATGAGGCTCATGCCCCAGTCCCTGAGTAGCTGTCTCAACCTCCCTAAATTATTTATGCACCCTTGAAAAGGGAGAAAGACAGCGAGATGGAAAAAAGATATACGGCGAAACTGGGTGATGGAGAAATCATCATCGAGACCGGCAAGCTGGCCCAACAGGCTGGCGGGGCGGTGACTGTCCGCCAGGGCGATTCGATGGTGTTGGTAACGGCTACCGCCTCCAAGGAGCCTCGCGAAGGGACGGATTTCTTCCCCTTGACCGTGGATGTGGAGGAGAGGCGCTACGCAGTGGGCAAAATCCCCGGCGGCTTTTTCAAGCGAGAGGGACGCCCCTCTACCGATGCGATCCTCCTGGCCCGCAAGATTGACCGGCCCTTGCGCCCCTTGTTCCCCAAGGGGTACCGCAACGATGTGCAGATCATCGTCACACCGTTCTCCTCCGACCAGGAGCACGAGTTGGATACGCTGGCCATGATCGGCGCGTCGGCGGCGCTGATGATTTCCGACATCCCTTTCTACAACCCGGTGGGGGCTGTGCGTGTTGGGTATGTCAATAACGAGCTCGTCATCAATCCCACGCTTTCCCAGATGAAAGAGAGCCTGTTGGATCTGGCTCTGGCGGGGACCAAAGAATCGGTGCTGATGATCGAGACGAGCGCCCAAGAGTTTCCTGAGAGCTTGATGCTGGAAGCCATCACAAAAGGGCATGAGGCCATGCAGGATGTCATCGCCATGCAAGAGCGCATGCGCGAAGAGATCGGCAAGGAAAAGAACCCTGGAACCCAGCACATCCTTGACCCGGAGATTTTGCAGCGCGTCAGAGAACTGACGGAAGACTCGCTGAGAGAGCTGGTGGCTGGCGGCCTGGAACGCGCCGACCGCAACGAGCAGGAGGAAGCCATCCGCGAGAGAATGCTGGCCCAGATTGATCCCGAGATCGAGCCAGACGCGTATGTCGAAGCGTTTGAGCAGGTCTTTAAGGACGTTATGCGCCAGCACATTTTGGAGACTGGCATCCGCATTGATGGACGCGACACCCGCACCATCCGCGAGTTGAGCGCGGAGGTGGGCCTGTTGCCCCGCGCCCACGGGTCTGGGCTGTTCAGTCGTGGGCAAACGCAGGTGATGAGCATCGTCACGTTGGGCACGGCCTCGGACGAGCAGTTGATCGAGGGTCTCAACGCGGATATTTCCAAGCGATATATGCACCATTACAACTTTCCTCCGTACTCTACTGGCGAGGCGTATCCGCTGCGCGGGCCGCGCCGCCGGGAGATCGGGCACGGCGCCTTGGCCGAAAAGGCCATCGAGCCGCTGTTGCCCTCGGAAGAAGAGTTCCCCTACACCATTCGCGTGGTGTCGGAGGTATTGTCGTCGAACGGGTCCACATCTATGGGTAGCACCTGCGCCAGCAGCCTGGCTTTGCACGACGCGGGCGTCCCAATGCGGTCTCATGTCGCGGGTATCGCGATGGGTGTCATCACCGAAGGCGACCGCTGGACTGTGTTGACGGATATCCAGGGGCTAGAAGATCACCTGGGTGACATGGATTTCAAGGTGGCGGGAACCCGCAAGGGTATCACGGCCATCCAGTTGGACATTAAAATCACGGGCCTGTCTCACGAGATCATCGTGGAAACGCTGCAACGCGCCAAGGAAGCCCGGCTCCAGATTCTGGATGTGATGGAGGCTTGTATCGCCGAGCCGCGCAAGGAGCTTTCTCCTTACGCGCCGCGCATCCAGACCACCAGGATTCCGGTGGAAAAGATTGGCGCGCTCATTGGCCCCGGTGGCAAGACGATTCGCAGCATTATCGAGGATACGGGCGTGCAGATCGACGTGCAGGACGACGGCACGGTGTTTGTCGCTTCTGCCGACGGCGAGAGCGCCCGGCGCGCGCTGGATCGTATTTCCGAATTGACCGCGGAGCCAGAGATTGGCCGCATCTACACAGGCAAGGTTGTGCGGACTACGGACTTTGGGGCGTTTGTCGAGTTCCTGCCAGGCCATGATGGGCTGGTGCACATCTCGCAACTGGCGGATTATCGCGTGCCCAAGGTCGAGGACGTGGTCCAGGTGGGCGACGAAGTGATGGTCATGGTGATTGATATTGACGCCCAGAATCGAGTCAAGCTGTCGCGACAGGCAGTGCTCGAAGGTTGGACGGCGGAAGAAGCGCGGGCGCGCGACCGCAAGCCGAGTGGTGGCGGCGACGGCAGCAGCGGCGGCGGCGGCGGCGGGCGCGGTGGCCGTGGCGGCGAACGCCGTGGAGGTGGGGGTGGCGGTTATCGCGACCGCCGCTAGGGATAGAACAATGATAGAGCGGGGCCGCTGCTGGCAACCGGTGGCAGTGGCCCTCGTACAAAAGCCTCGCTACGTTGAATGCGTTTTATGTGGCGAGGCTAGATCACAACTCCTATAATCGAGGCTAACATGAACGATGAGTCGAACTTGCCGGAGGCCAGGGTCGACACACCAACTGCGACTGCCAAGAATACCTTGGGAGCCTGGGTACGCGAGCTGATTGAGGCCGTGTTGCCCGCGTTGGTAATCGTGCTGGTGGTGAACATCTTTTTGGCCCAGGCCACGCGGGTGGAAGGGCAGAGCATGGAGCCAAATCTGCACGATAATCAGCGGCTAATTATTGAAAAACTATCGTATCGCCTCCACCCCCCCAATCGGGGAGATATCGTTGTCCTGCGCCGACCTATGCGGCAGTCTGATCCGTTGATCAAGCGGGTCGTGGGCCTGCCAGGGGAAACGGTGTCTATCCATGATGGACAGGTGTATATCGACGGCGAGCCGTTGGATGAACCCTATTTGACGGTGACGACGTGGGGGGTGATGCAACCGCAATTGATCCCCGAAGGACATGTGTTTGTCCTGGGTGATAACCGGGGATCTAGCAACGATTCACGGGCCTTTGGTGTGGTGCCTGTGGACGATATCATCGGCAGGGCGTGGGTACGCTACTGGCCGTTGGAGGATTTGACCCTGTTTTCCGCCATCCCATGATGCGCGGAATGCCAATAGGTTAAAAAGGGCCGAGCAACGAATGTTCGGCCCTTTTTTATATACCAAGCTTGTAGCCAAAGGCCCATACTGTGGCGCGCTTCTTGCCACATCGGGCAACTCGGTTTATTATTACATACCTCTGCTGTTTCGCCAGTAATAGGCCATTGACTCAGAGGACGCTATAACATTTGTCGTCAGGATGGGCCTGGCGGCAGGGTAACTGCCCACAGACCTTGTTACCCGCATACTATTGCGCGGCCCAACGCGCCGCGTCATCGTATGGGCCAAGCCGGTTTTTGGCCCATATCTAGTGTTTGATAGAGGATGGAGGCTTGATGAAACACGTTCCTCATTCCCTGCACGTGCTGGTGGCCGCTATGCACGCACCAGATCAGGGACCTACTGTGCCCTATACCCACCTGGAAGCCTTGTATGCAGCGATGGAAACCCAAGGCGATCAGGTCAAGGAAGAATGGCTTTGGCCTGCCACGATGGAGCAACTGGCGGCCCGGCTTCAGAACGAAAAGCAGCCTGGCGTGCATATGGTGTTTCTGGCGTCGCCAGGCGGCCCATTTCCGCCCGAACTGCGAAATGTGCCCTTGATAGTAGCAATGGACGCTCAGGAGGGTAGCCCCTCCGCCGACCTGCAAGCGTTTGTGGATGCGCTGGCAGAGGGCAGCGGCCCCGCCGTGGTTGCCCTGGATGGCGGACTATCAGCGCAAGGGCTTTTGGCTGGCATGACCGCCCTGCTCACCTCCCTGGCCGGGGGGCACGCAATCGACCACGCTGTACAAGAGGCCCAGCGTAGCTTGCGCGGCGCGGCTGACCAACACCCGCGCCCCTGGGCTGACGCCGATGCATCCCCGTCTCCAGAAGCGGCTATCCGCCTGGTGCGGGCTGGAGCCCCAGAACCGCTGATCCCTGCCAAGACGGGCGCGGCCTCTGGCAAGGGCAAGGTAGTGCGTTTTTCTGACAGTAATCTGACCCCGGCATGGCAACAGCTTGCCAGCCAGCCGGAGCCTGGCGGCCTGCCCCCTGAGCCGAAACCGGGCTTTTGCGGGCGCGCTGGAGAGCTGGCTGCCCTGGAGGGCGCTTTGCGCGGCGACCAGGGCATTGTGCTGGTGCAGGGCGAGAGCGGCCTGGGCAAAACGACCCTGGCGGCCCACGCGGCGCGCTGGCTGGTGCGTACAGGGCGTTTCCGGCAGGTGGTATATACCAATTTCCTGGGCGGCGGCAATGCCGAGCAGGCCCTATACGACCTGGGCAAGCGGCTGCTAGGCCGCGAGTGGAGCCTGCGGGAAAAGGACGCCGTCGAACGGGTCGTCCAGGCCCTGCATGATACGCCCACCCTCGTCGTGTGGGACGATTTGCAGGCGGTTCTGCCAAAGGGTGAATTTGCGCTCGAAGCCAAGGAGCTGGACCGACTGCTGCAATTGGGGGCGCGGCTGGCCCATACTGGTCAGAGCCGACTGTGCGTGATCTCGGAGAATGCCGAGATTCCGGGGGACGCCTATGACAAGGAATTGGCCTTGCGTCTACCCGTGGAGAGGCTGCCTGAACAGGATGCGCTGGACCTGCTACAGGCGTTGCTGTCTACCGCCGACACCCCCATGCCCCGCCGAGAAGACGCGCTGACGTTGGTGGCGGGACTGGGCGGGCATCCGCTGGCGCTGGGATTGTTGGCGCCCTTGCTGCACGCCCGCCCCTTGGCGGACCTGCTGGCCCATCTGGACGACCTGCTGCCCGGATTCCGCTCTGGCGCGGCGCACTTGAGCCACAAGGCGCTCGATGTCGCTCTTCAGGCGCTATTGCTCTCGTTTGACCAGCAGCGCCGGAGTCAGGTAGAGGCGTTGGGCATGTTTGTGGGCGGGTTCATGTCCCCCATGCTCTCGAATATCCAGTCAGTGGAAAAGACAGACTGGGAAAACCTGTATCGGCAGCTTGAACC
>JAAYXX010000268.1 GCA_012515695.1 Chloroflexota bacterium | reverse complement strand
GCAACAGGGGCCAATTCTGGCCGCCGCCGGGGCGCGTGTCACCGTGTTGGATAATTCCCCCCGACAACTGGCCCAGGATCGGCTGGTGGCCGAGCGAGAGGGGCTGGAAATCACCACGATCGAAGGGGATATGGCCGATCTGTCCATGTTCCCCGATGCAAGCTTTGACCTGATCGTGCATCCCGTATCCAACTGCTTTTCCCCGGTAGTGCGCCCCGTCTGGCGTGAGGCGGCCCGCGTGTTGCGGCGGGGCGGCATCTTGATAGCGGGATTCGGCAATCCGGCGTTATATATTTTTGACCCCCGGGCACAGGCCCAACGGGGTGTGCTGGAAGTGAAATATGCCTTGCCCTATTCCGACGCGGAAAGCCTGTCGCCGGAAGAGCGGCAGCGCTATATGGATGCGGGCGAGCCACTGGAGTTCAGCCATACCCTGGAAGACCAGATCGGCGGGCAACTTGACGCGGGCCTGCTGCTCACCGCGTTGTATGAGGACCGCGACCCGGAAGGCGACCTGCTATCGCGCTATATGCCCATCTTTATCGCTACCCGCGCCATGAAACCCTGACGCGGACATCTGGCTGTCATGGAGGATAGCTCAATGCCCACTCATTTTCCCATCGGCTTTATGCTCTGGCGGATCGGCCCCATCGTCGACCTGGAGGAGCAGTTGGCCTGGACGCAGCAGTACGCTTTTGACGCCATCGGGCTGCACGCCCATCCCGGCCAGCCCGGCGAATGGCAGGGCCTCGACCCGGCCACAACCGACGCCGCCACGCGGCAACGCTGGCGCGAGCTATTGGCCCCCTATGCCCGGCGCGAGGTGCACGCCCCCATGCCCGCGCCCGCCGAGGTTACGCTGGATAACCCCCAGGCCGCCGTCCCTGTGCTGGTTCCGGCCATCAAGCTGGCAGGCGATATCGGCGCTGAGGTCGTGACTGTCCACGCCCGGACACCCCCCAAGGACGAACCCGCCCCGGCGGACTGGCTCCAGGCGTTGATCGACCTGGACAACGCGGCGGGCGAGGCGGGCGTGAGCATCGGACTAGAGTTGCGCGAAGATTTCGAGTGGCTGGACCGCCTGCCGCTGGCCCATACCGGCCTGACGCTGGACGTGGGGCACATGTATCACCGCGATAGTGCCCCGATTCGGCCCTATGGCTCGCTGGGCAACCTGGTGCGCGCCGTCCACCGCCACCTGGTGCATATTCACGTCCACGATATCAACCCGGCGGGGCTGGACCATATCGAGTGCGGGACGGGCATCATTCCTTATGAGGAGCTGATGTCCGCGCTGGCCGAGGTGGGGTATCAGGGGATGCTGTGCATGGAGTTGAACCCCAACCGCACCCAGCCCGAGGGAATTCCGCGCAGTTGGGAGCGATTGCTGCGGGCGATGGGAGAAAGCTGACACAAAAGCGCCGCAAGCAGATCAGCCGTCACCCATCTGCTTGTGGCGCTTTCATCAAGCGGCCCCATCCGTGGCCAGCGCGAGCGAGTAGACCAGACGCGCGGGGCTATTGCTCCTTGCTCCGCTCCGTAGGCGCCGTCAGACGCGCAAGCTCGCGCATTCCCCGCAAAAACCGGGGCACATCGCGCTGAAAAAGGCGTTTCCTGGTGATGCACACATTGAGCAGCACCCAGAGCAGCATCACCCGCCCGGCGAGCAGCCGCCGCACCAACAGCGTCAACCCGAACCAAACATAGATCAGCCCTTGGAACGCCGCGCCCAACGGCTTGGTCACACAATTATAGCGCCACAAGATAGCGCCCCAAACCAACACATACATCAGGGCCACCAACGGGGGAATCAGGCCAGCGCAGCACATGAAGCAGAGCAGCCCCAAGGCCAGCAGCATATCAATCACCAGATCATGGCGGCCAACCCAGGTTTGCTCGGTTACGCCGCTCTTGCGCGCCAGCGGGCCATCGAAAACGTCCGACGTCCAGGCTACCAGCACCAACGCGGCGGCTCCGTTCAACCCGCGAGGCCCCTGGTAGATTCCCCATACAGGCAGAATGATTGATAACGCCAGCCGTATGCTGGTCAGTCCATCGGCAGCTTTTTTCATCCAGGCCCTTTTCTCCATGATGCCTCCATGCTAGGGTGAATAAGAACAGCGCGGAAATAGTACCAATATATCCTATTCCAGCCGATGGATCAGGCAAAGCTCGCGCTTCGCCGGGGCCAACAGCGCACCAACCACCGCCAGGATGAGCAGAGTGCCCATACGTAGATAGACACTGCCGATTATTGCAGCCAAAACCGCCACGACCAGCCCGCTGATCAGCTTGAATTTCGCGTCGCGCAGGATCGTCCACACGGTGTGCGCCTCCTTGTGCAGCCTATATAGCCAGTATAGCATCGTGGCTTCCGCTCTGCAATCGCTATTTGTGCTGTCGCGTCTCGTAGTGTGGCTAACAGCCGTGGATAGCGCAGCTACGAGCCACAGCAGCGTCAGTTTGACGCCGCGTGTTGTGTGCATTAGCATTCACCTG
>JAAYXX010000267.1 GCA_012515695.1 Chloroflexota bacterium | reverse complement strand
GCATAAGGCAGTTGAAACTGCACCAACCATTGCAAAGCCTGCCTTCGCAGGCTACAGATGGCTGGGAAACCAGTCGCCGAAGGGGCGACTGTAGCCCACGAAGGTGGGCGCGCCAACTTGTTGGCGATGCAAACGTTGCCGTGGTTTCAACCGCCCATCCTGATGGCTATTACCGCACTATTTTGTTAAGACTCGTGCGTTACCTCTGGCTTTTGGCGGGCAAGGCTTGCTCCGGCAGCGCCTCCGGCCTTTGGGCGGGTTGTGGTAGCGGCGTGGCGTCGGCGTTGGCGACCCACGCCAGCGCAAAGGTGAACCAGCAAGCCAGCTCGACGACGAAATACGAGGCGTCAATCATGCCGTGGGCCACGAATGCGGCCATCCCGGCCAGCAGCCCCAGCGCCACGGCTCGCCGGTCGCCATCGGGCAGCGCCCGGTATTGCCGCCACGCCCGCGCGATGAACACCCCCAGCAGCCCTACCACGAGAACCAGCCCGCCGATGCCCAGCCGCAGCCAAAAGTCGAGCAGTAAATTGTGCGGGTGCGACAGCCAGCGATCCACCTCCGCGCCGGGCCGGATATAGTCGCCGTAATAGTAGAGGAAATTGTCCAGCCCCACCCCCAGCCAGGGGTGAGCGCGAGCCATATCCCACGCGGCCTGCCACAGGCTGACCCGCAGAAAGCTGGTTCCCTGAGAGAGATCGAGCAACGAGGCGAACCGTTCTGTACCCGCCAGGGGGACCAGCACCAGCGCCGCCACGACCACAACTGCCACGGCAGCCCATCGCGCCCGGCCGCCTCGCGCCCAGCCCAGCGCCAACAGGCCAGCGGGTAGCCCCATGATCCAGGCGCCCCGCGAGAACGTCAGCGCCAGGGCCAGCGCCACGGGAACGCTTCCCAGGCCGTAGAGCCAGCGCCGCCAACGGCTGCCCCCCCACGCGGCCAGCGCCAACCCCAACGGCAGCAGGCGCTCCAGGTATAGCGCCAGGTTGTTGGGCGACCCGTAAAACGCCCGTGCCCGGCGCACTCCCTCCGCCTCGATCACCCCATCGGGCCGGGGGTACACGGCCAGGGCATACAGCGCCACCGCCACGCCGGAAAGCCACAATACATCCACCAGCCGCAGCGCGCTATGCCGGGCCTGGGTTCGCAGCAGCCCATACAGCAGCGCCGATTCCAGCACGACCACGCGCCACTCGCGAAAGGCCACTCGCTGATACTCGGCCAGAAAGCAGGTGCCCAGCCCCAACAGCGCCAGCAGCGCGACCATATAATCCAGCGGGTGCAGGCTGTGCAACAGGCTTTGGCGGGGCGCGTTGCGCTTTTCCGCAGGCCCGACCAGAATAACCTGGCCGACGCGGGCCGCCACGGCCACCAGCAGGCTCAACTCGGTCAGGGAGAACGAGCCAGGGCCGACGCGCACGTGCAGCGGGGCCAGGGGGATGCAGGCCACGGCGACGAGCAGCGCCAGATCGGGCCGCAACAGCGCCACGAGGCCATACAGGGCCAGCGCCGCCAGGCGAATCATGGCGGTGGGGGTCAGCCACACCAGCGCCCACGCGCCCACCAGGGCAGCCACCTGCCACCAGCCGGGCGTGCCCAGCCACCGCCCACGCACCCACCCCCAGGCCGCTCGCCAGGGGATGACCGCAATGGCCCGGCCCGCGCTGATGCCGCCCCAAAGCAGAATCACCAGGCCGACGGCCAGCCCCAGCAGCAGTTCATCGATGCGAGGCTGCGCCGCCACCCGTATTCCTCGGATGGTGCCCAGTTCCTTGGGCGTGCCATACAGGCTCAACTGGTGTGGGCCGGGGTGTAGGCGCGAGGCGACTGTAACCGGCTCGTCGCCCAGTTCAACGGTCACGGGTTCGCTCTCGTCGGTCCAGGCGATTAACGCTTCTCCCAACTGGCCCCCGTCTACGTCCAGGGCGATACTCGTCCCCCAGAAGGGCACCTCCACCGTCAGGGGCGTGACCGACTCGCCTTCTGCCCAGCCGTTGCTGAACAGCCCCGAACGGCGGGTCAGGGCTTCCAGGTATATCTCGTTGATTGGGCTAAAGCCGGGGTAGAGCGTGATGTTGGTTCGCTGCTCTCTATACAGTTGTTCCAGGGGCACGTTCGGGCGGTTTTCCGGGTCCACCAGCGCATACCCCCAGATGGGATCATCTGCCGGGGCGTTGGGCCGCCAATGGGACAGGCTAATCAGCCCCATCCACGGCCATTCTTGCTGCGCCCGCGCCAGGGCGTCTTTCATGCGGGCTACTTGCACCGGAGGGATATCGCTGCCCTGGGGCGACGGTTGGCCTGCCCAATCCGCAGGCAGGGCGCACCAGCCTCCTTCCAACGCCCAGACTGGCTTGTGCGCGTCGCCGCGCCGCACCATTTCCTCACGAAGCAGGATCACCCGCGAAAAGTTGAGCACGTCTGGGTCTACCCGCCGGTCATGCGGCCCCGACCAAAAGCCGTACGCCTGCACGCCCAGCACGTCGAAATACTCCCCCGCGCCGCGCCGGTAGATTTCGCGCAGATATTGCACGTCGCTCATGTTGCGCCCGCCGCTCTCGACGTTGGGCGACAGGCCCCCCGCGATAACCAGCCCGTCGGGGTCCGCCTCACGGATGGCCCCGTTGGCTGCGCGCAACAGCGTTACATAGCCCGCCGGGTCTATTTCGCCTTTGCCCCAATGGGGAAAGATGTTGGGCTGATCCCACACCTGGTAAGCGGTGATATACTCGCCATAGCGTCGCGCAAAGGCGTCGGCAAAGCGGGCGAAATCCTCCGGGTTGGTGGGGGGCGCGTAGATGTTGTCCGCCTCCCAGTCGGTTCTGGCCCAGGCGGGGGAAGTATCCAGCACGGCGATGACCTGAAGGCCGTATTCGTGCACGACGGGCAGCACCCGGTCCCACTGCTCCCAGCGGTAATCGCCCGGCGCTGGCTCCAGATCGGCCCAAGAGAAGCGTTGTCGCAGAGTGCCCATGCCGAGGGCTTGCATGGTGACGAGCGTGCCGCGCAGGGCTGGTTCGTCCGGGTAGGTTTCCAGCGCCACGTTGATGCCCAGCCGAGGCTCATTGAGCGCGGGCAGGTCAGCCGACAGGCCATTTTCTACGCCCCGCGTGCGTGTGAGGTGGCGGTTCACGTCGCTGGCCATCAGCAGGGACAACCCGGCCATCAGGGGCAGCAAGAACAACAGCAGGGTCAAGGCTTTGAACCACTCTGGTACGCGAAGATTCAGCACGATAGGTCAATTCTCCAGCCCGGCAAACCGGCGTCTCGCGGCGAGAAGGGCTTGTTACACTACGAGTCAGACGCGCCCTCCTGGTGGGGGCCATTTTGATGCATTGCAGTATGGTTTGCTCGCGGGGCTGTGTCAAATCAGGGGGGTGATTCAATCTCTACAGTTAGCGCAAGCTGCCTATCAATGAAACATAAAGGCACAGTGCAGACCCACGGGGCCGCGCTGTGCCTCTGACAGAGCGTGCGGATAGGTGGCTACTCGAACAGTTTGCGGAGCGGCCCCACCACCCGCGCGCTAATCACCTGGTCGGCCCTGGTGGCAACCATCCGAATTGCTGCCAGGATTTCGCTTCGGCCCTCCCAATGCTCGCGCAACACGTCTTCCCCGGCCTCGCCCATCATTCGCACGAACCGGCTGAGGATGAACGCGATGGCTACTGTGTCATCCACCAACCCGGAGGGCAGCAGGATGTCGGGGATCAGGTCGATGGGGGAGAGCACATAGATCAGGACAGCCAGGAATTGCCCTTTGAGGCTCAGGGAGATGCGGGGATCGCGCAGCAAACGCTCTAGCAGCGCGAAAAAGTCGGGCAATAACAAGAGATAATTCCTGATAGTATCACCCACCCGATGGTTTTCGAGCCAGTTATCAATGCGCGCGCGCGTGCGAGTGTAGAATCTTGTGCTGCGCCGCATATCAGAGCCATCGTCTCTGCTCGGCGACTGCTTGAGCATATCGTCCTCCCTGGTAGTCTGCGAATGCAATAAACACTAATGAGTCCCTTGCCAGCCAGACAACAAAGGCGTCAGCCGGGGCCTGGCATCAAAGCTAACCCCGGCTAACGCCCTGGTCTGCAACGATACCCGGATCTGGTGGGGCTATATGGGCGCCCCGATATGTGTGAGGGGCGCGTTATCTGGCAGCTACGCGCCCCAAGCTATTAACGAAAGCTACCCCGACGGCGATCCGAATCGTCACGCCCTGGGCGGTCCGATCCATACCCCTGGCGGGGGCCACGGCTTCCCCCCTCACGCGGGTGGGCTTCCGCAACGGTAATCGTGCGGCCACCCAGTTGAGTGCCGTTCAATTGGTTGATGGCCGCCTGCGCGCTAGCCTCATCGGCCATTTCCACAAAGGCAAAGCCCTTGGGCCGCTGCGTCTCGCGGTCCATGATAATAGTGACTGAGGAGACCTCGCCAACTGCGTCGAACGCCTCGCGCAGCTCGTCCTCAGTCGTCTTGTAATTCAGGTTGCCCACATACAGTCTGTTGCCCATGCGAGTCCTTTCACCAATGACAGGTGGATTGGTACAGTTCCACGAAAGCCAAACGTCGGGGCCAAATGTACCGGCCATAGCCCTTACTACTAAGGAGGGAAGCACGTTTTCGATACTGCTGCTGACCCAACTCCTTTCTACCAGTCCACACTCCAGGGCACACTGGTACACCACCTGCGGGCAGTCCTATCGCCTACCAGCCAGATCCCTCATGCCCGGCGCCTCTTCCGGTCTGTTGCGAGAGTTGGCAGCATGGCCCGCACGAACAACCCTGTTAGTACCTATATAATCGAAAACTCTTTGCAAGTCAATCACCTATTTGGCGTAGGACTCGAACGCATCCGCCCGACAAGACCACGTATTGGCCTTGTCGGGCGGATAATCGTCTATTCAGCACCCTCATAGCAGGGGCGCGAGAATCGCGAGCGCGATTTTCGCGAGCGCGATTTACGCGAGCGCGATGCTCGCGGCGCGATTTACGCGGCGCGGTTAGCTGGCGCGATCAAGGACGCGACAGAGGCGCGCTTTGAACTCGTCGAGTTGTTGGCGCAGACGCGCAGGCAAGTGATCGCCGAACTGCGCTAGATGCTGCTCGATATCGGGCAGTTCGGCCCGATAGGCATCCTCGTCCACGGTCAGCAGGGCTTTGACGTCCTCCGGCGGCAGGTTCAGGCCGCTGAGGTCGAGGTCGCCCTCGTTCGGCAACAAGCCGATGGCGGTTTCCCTGGCCCCTACCTTGCCGTCTATGCGGTCGCACATCCACTTGAGCACGCGGCTATTGTCGCCAAAGCCGGGCCACAGCCAGTGGCCGTCGGGGGTCTTGCGGAACCAGTTTACATAAAAGATGTGCGGGCGGTTTTCACCCAATCGGTCGCCCATGTCCAGCCAATGCTGGAAATAATCGCCCATGTTATAGCCACAGAAGGGCGTCATGGCAAAGGGGTCGCGCCGCAGCTTGCCCACCGAGCCGATGTTGGCGGCTGTGGTCTCGGAAGCAGCCGTCGCGCCCATAAAGACCCCGTGGTCCCAATCGTACGCCTCTGTTACCAGGGGCACGACACTCGCGCGTCGCCCGCCAAAAATAAAGATGTCGATGGGCACGCCTTGAGGGTCTTCCCAATCGGGCGAGATCACCGGGCACTGGGAGGCAGGCGCGGTAAAGCGGGCGTTCGGGTGGGCGGCGGGGTGGCCGTTCCCTGGCGTCCAGTCATTGCCCATCCAGTCAATCGCGTGCTCTGGTGCCTTGCCGTTCATCCCTTCCCACCAGACATCGCCATCATCGGTCAGGGCGCAGTTGGTGAAAATGGTGTTGGCGCGAACGGTATCCATCGCCATCGGGTTCGAGTCGTATGAAGTGCCGGGGGCCACGCCAAAGAAGCCCGCTTCGGGGTTGATGGCGTACAGCCGCCCATCGGGGCCGATCTTCATCCAGGCGATGTCATCGCCGATGCACTCGGCTTTCCAGCCGGGGATGGTCGGTTGAATCATTGCCAGGTTGGTCTTGCCGCAGGCCGATGGAAAAGCGCCCGCGATATGATACCGTCTGCCTTCGGGGCTAATCAGCCGCAGGATCAGCATATGCTCGGCCATCCAGCCTTCGCGGCGGGCCATTGCCGAGGCGATCCGCAGCGCCAGACACTTTTTACCCAGCAGCGCATTGCCGCCATAGCCGGAGCCATACGACCAGATCAGGTTTTCCTGGGGAAAATGGCTGATGTATTTCTGCTCCATTGGGGCGCAGGGCCAGGAGTCGTCTCCATTGCCGTTGAGAATTGGGCTGCCCACGGAGTGCAGGCAGGGAATGAATTCGCCATCTTCGCCAAGCATTTCCAACGCCCGCGTTCCGACGCGGGTCATAATATGCATATTGCAGACGACGTAAGGGCTATCGGTAATCTCGACGCCAACCTTGGACATAGGCGAGCCAAAAGGCCCCATCAGGAAGGGGATCACATACAGAGTGCGTCCCTTCATACATCCCCTGTACAGCTTGCGCATGGTTGCTTTCAAGCTGGCGGGGTCCACCCAGTTATTTGTCGGTCCTGCTTCTTCTTGTGTCGGGGTACTGATAAAAGTGCGTGCCTCGACGCGGGCCACGTCGCCAGGGTCAGAGCGAAATAGATGACAGTTGGGGCGCTGTTTGAGCGCGACAGAGCTGCCACTGGCAACCATCTGGGCCATCAGGCGGTCATACTCATCCTGGCTACCGTCGCACCAATAGATTGCGTCTGGCTGACACATTTCAGCCACTTCGCGCACCCAAGCGTCAAGTCTTTTGTTTTTGATAGATGACATCGTATCTTGTGCCTCCAATAGGTCTATGCATCGTGGCCATCGTGTTGGGCCAGCTAGTGCTAGTGGGTGGCTAGCCTTACCCCACCGGGATGATACGCCCAGACATGTGCACGTTATTTACAGCACGACGGATCACCCCACAATATGCCCGATACCACCCCCTTCTATTTTAAAAAAGAGCCGGGCGGCAGGAATCGAAATCGACTCTCCAACGCTGGGGCCTCGCCAAGGTCCGCGTAAGCGCATGACCAGCGTTGGTCGAGCTTGTTCGACATCCCTCCGACCGGCCAAAATAAGCCGTTTGGATGAATTTTAGCAAAGGAAATCGCATATGTCGCCATTGTAAATTTACTCTTTTTGGGGCTATTTGTCAAGTATGGCAGGTGAGTAATCCAAAGATGCGTTTGCATTCGCGGCGACGGGGCGGCTACAATGACCCAACTGGCAAGGCTAGTAACAGAGCATAGGATGGACAAGATGGTCAAAACAGTGGATGCCCGGGGGCTGCCGTGCCCGCAGCCTGTCTTGCTGACCAAGAAGGCGATGGGGGCAGGGGAGGCCATTATCACCCTGGTGACGGGCAGGGATCAGGTGGGAAATGTGCGCCGCCTGGCCGAGCGGGATGGCTGGCAGGTGCGTGTGGAAGAGCAAGAGGGCGGGTTTGCCGTCCACCTCGCCCCGCCTCAGGCAGGGGCACCTGAGCCACAACCGGCTCCCCAGGCCCAGCCCGGCGCTGTGGCTACGGGGCCGACGGTTGTTGTCCTATCTGGCGAGCGCATGGGGCGCGGGGATGACGAACTGGGGGGCATCCTGATGCGGACCTTTTTCCATACGCTGACCGAGGTAGAGCCGCTGCCCGATGTGCTGATTTTTTACAATACTGGCGTGCGGCTGGCTGTTGAAGGTTCGCCTGTGTTGGATGACCTGCGCGTGTTGGAGGAGCAGGGGGTGCAATTGCTGGTATGCGGGACGTGCCTGGGGTATTTTGACCTGAAGGAGCAGCTTGCCGTCGGCGTGATCTCGAATATGTATACCATTGCGGAAACATTGCTGGATGCCGGGCGCGTGTTGAATATGTAGGGACAAAGGCGCGCCTATTCTGGCGGCACGGTGAGCACTGCCAGCGCGGCGTCGTAGGTGGGCTGCATGATCTCTTGCACCGCCGGGCTTAGCTTGGCCCAACTGCGGCCCAGCTTGGCGCGCAGCCAGCGCACCCCCTCGTCTACTGACATGCCATGCTCCACAAAGGCCAGGTAGAGCAACGAGGGGATGCGCTGCAGGTGGGTCATGGCGTCGGCGTTCGCCACAATTTCCGCCTCCACGCTCTGCCATTCCTCGCGCACGCTGCCCCGATGGGTGGCGATGCAATGCTGGATGGCGCGGATGCGGTCGGGGGGATAGCCCAACGCGCCAAGGATGCGCCCGGCTTCTGCCTGCCCGTACAGGTGATGTTCCTCCGCCCAATCGCGGTTCTTGATCCCGGCATAGTCGTGTAGCAGCGCTGCCAACTCGACGATCTCCCGGTCAGCGCCCAACCGTTCGGCCAACAGCAACCCGTTCTGGACCACCAGTGTGATGTGGTGGGTCCAGATATTGTAGCCGAACATGTTATCCTCGCTGGCGCAGGCTTGTTTGACGATGCGCGCTACCTGGCGCACGACGGCCCGGCCCATATCCTCCTGGCTGCTCATGCGCTACTCTAGCGGGAGTATGGTGTACGTGTCCCACTCTCGCACATCAAAGCGCAGTCTGTGTCCATCCTCCCGGCAGGTGACGGGTTTGCCCACTCCATCCAGAACGCGATAGCGCCCCACTCCGTGCAGGATGGTGCATTCGCGGGATATGCACGGGGTCACCTCCCCGCGTTTCAAGCGGCCCTCTTCCCATTCCAGGTCTACGGTATAGCCGCCACGCGCCCGCAACCCTTGAATGCTGCCCGTCGGCCATGCGGCAGGCAACGCGGGCAACAGGTCCAGTTCCTCGTGATAGCTCTGCAACAGCATTTCGAGAACTGCTGCCG
>JAAYXX010000266.1 GCA_012515695.1 Chloroflexota bacterium | reverse complement strand
GTCTGCACGCCGTGGCACAGCCCCACGAACTGCACCTTGGTCGTGCCCAGCGCCCAGCAGATCATCGCCATGGGGTTCACATAGTTGAGCAGTAGCGCGTTGGGGCACACCTCTTCCATTTCGTACGCCATGTCCAGCGTTACGGGGATGCTCCGCAGAGCGCGGAAAATGCCGCCCGGCCCCAGCGTGTCGCCGATGCACTGGTCCACGCCGTGCTTCATGGGGATTTTATAGTCGTACTCGAACCCTTTTACCCCGCCGATCTGGAAGGTCGAGATCACATAGTCAGCGTCCTTGAGCGCCTCTCGCCTGTCCGTGGTGACCGAGACCTTGGCGGGCAGGCCATTCGCGGCGATCACCCGATTGGCAAACGCCTCTACCTGAGAGGTTCGCCGCGTGCTGGGAGCCATGAGAGCGAACTCGGTGCCCTCCAGCCCCGGCGTGGCCATGATGTCCAACATCAACGTCTTGCAGAAAACGATGCTACCCGCGCCGATAATCGCTACTTTTGCCATGTAACACCTCCATGATGTGCGTTATGAATAGATGCCAGAATCGCAGGATAAACATCCGAGCCAGGTAGTAACCGCATGATATCCAAGGCAAGGGTCACTTGTCAAGCAAACCCTGTACCGGGGTGTATTCTCAGACAGCGTGGGCGTCAGGCATGCCCCCCGAATGATCGGTTCTGCTATGACAACACCACTACGGCATGTCGGTATTGCCCCAAATAGCGCCCATCCCACGTAACGCGAAAAGGCACGACATAGCGCCCGGCGGCTGCCTCTGCCGGAGCCACCAGCCACAACGTAACCGCGCCGTCGGGCCGGGCGCAATATGCATCCACGCTCCCGTCGGTCTGCGGCGACACCTCGACGACGCTCGCGCCGCGCTGCCGATCCCAACGCCACCCGTCGGGCAACACTGGCTCGACTTGCGCGCGCGCCACCTGCGGCCCGTGGTTGGTGAACTGCACCTGCACAGCAAACGGCTCTGCCCGTTCCACCTGCTGCTCAAAGGGATAGGCCCGCACCCAGCTCTCGTCGGTGCCAAAATCGGGATGCGCCCACGGCAACATCTCGCCGTACACCCGCTCGCGCTCGATCAGTACCCGCTCCATATAGTCCAGTTCCTCGTCGGTGAACGAGAATGCCTGGGGCTGATGCTGGTTAAAAATATAGTCAGGTTGCACCTCGCGCCAGATGTCCAGGCACCGCCGAGAGCCACGTCCCGCCCCCAGAAAGACGCGGTTCGGGGCGCAATAGTCATCCAGCCCCGTGGGCGCCCCCGAATCCCCCGCGAAAAACACCTTCTTGCCATGCCCCTCCACCAGCAGCCCGCTGTGATAGTAGGTCTGGCCGGGGAAATGAAACGCGGTCAACTGGAACTCGCGCCAACGCCACGTCTGGCGCTCCGTCGTGCGGAGCGCCACCGGCACGCCGTTGGGCGAGATGCAGGGCAGGAAAAAGCGCAACGGATGCTCTATCACTTCGGCCATGTGTTCATCCGTCATGATCGGGCATCCAAAAGCCTCACGCAACACCGGCAGCGCGTCCACATGATCGTCGTGATAGTGCGTCACCCAGCAGGCATCCACCCCCTGGATTGCCCCCTGCCTGATCCAATCTTGCAGCGTTTCCACCACCGACGGGTCGCCGCAGTCGGTCAGCAGCGCCGCCCCGCTGTCTGACACGATGGCATAGCTGGTATAGGCCACCCGCCGGACGAACGAGGGCGGCTCGTGGTTGGCCGCCGGAGCCATTCGCAAGGGGTCGTCCTTCGTATCGTCGAGAAAGCGGGGAAAGTAATAGTTCAGGGCGGAAATAGCCGCATAGTTGCGCCACACCGCATCCAGCCGCTTCAGCGTCAGGTCTACCGCCGCCTGGGGGTCGTCCATTACCACACCATGCGAAGGCACGAGCCTGCTCGCCCCGCTTGCGGCCAGCTTGTGCAGGCTGGGGATCAGCAGACGCTTGTTCCCCAGAAACGCATGGTAATCCATGATCTCGTCGGTTCCCTTTTGCAGCGAACGGAAATCCCAGAGCTGGCCCGGCGCGTATAGCGTGTCGCCACAGAAGCAGACCGTCTCCCCGCCCACCTGCACCAGATAAGAGACGCTGCCCTCCGTGGCCCCCGGCGTGTCCAGCACGCGCACGGTGTACCCCTCCCAGGCAATCTCATCCCCCTCCCCCACGGCCCGGCTAACTGGCAGGGGTCGCGTCAGCACTTGCGGGCCTGGTTGATGGTGGTAGATATGCCAGCGATTAGCGGGGTCGTTCCAATAGGCTTCTACCTCTTCAAAGAGCCGTCGCTCGCCCGCCGGGGCAATCACCCGAGCGCCCTGCTCGACAAACGCATACGCGCCCGCCACGTTGGGCCGCCTGTGCTGCGTGCAGAGAACCATCTCCACCGAGTCAACGCCCAATGCGGCCAGCCTCTCCAGCGTCACCGTATCGCAGCAATCAAACAGCAGAGCCTTGCGCCCCGAAACAAGAACTCCCGTCCACACAGCCCCAGAAAGCAAGTACAGATCGGGCGCAAGCGTAATAGCCTCCATGATCTCCTCCCGATGATAGATGGACCACACACCACAATTTGCCCCCAACGCCATTTCAATGCAAACTAGGGGCCGCGTGCTGGATGGAACTCAGGTTATTAGCTTGTGCGCCTTCCGTCAAGCTCCGTAGCGCATTCTGACCAATAGACATTCACGAAACCCACAGCGCAGGAACTCTGTCTTGAGGTTCTGCGTCTCTGATGCAAGCATCGTACTGATATCGAGTAGCGATAGGGGAACCACTCATGCTATCGAGGCTGTTGGCATTCACGCTCGTCCTCTCCATTCTCTTGATCGGTTGCAGCAACCGGCCAGATGGCGCGACTCCCAGCGCCACCGCCCCGGCAATATCCGCGTCGGCCACGGTAACGGCCTCCGCGACGCCAGACCCAACTCCTGCCCTATCCGCTACGCCCACCCAGGAGTCAGAGACGCCCACACCGCCCGCGCCCACGGCTACGCCCCCTGCGCCACAAGCCGAGAGCATCACGCAGCAGATGGTCAATATCGGCGTGCCCGCCGGGAACACCTACCTGCTCCAGGCGGCTGCCGTAGATACGGAGCGAGGTGTCGCTTATGCCCTGAGCCAGGGGGGCGACGCAAACCCCGCGGGCGGCGTGCTGACTGTGGTCCATCTCCCCTCCGGCGAGGTGTGGGCATCGTTGGCCCTGCCCTTTACGCCCGACTATACCGCAATGGCCGCCCTGTCCGCCGACGGCACGCGGCTCTATGCCACCGGCAGCCAAGACGGGCAACCCGCTCTATGGGTGCTGGCTACTGGCACAGGCGACGCCCCCCTGGGGCAGCAACTCGGCAGCCGACCGGGCGTGCGGGCGATGGCCCTGGACGCAGTGGCAAACCTGCTCTACGTGGTCGAAGATGGTCAGGTGCTGCGCATGGACGCCCAGAGCCTGCAAACGCAAGCGTCCGTGCCCGCCGCAGACCTTGCCGCGGACCCCGTCGTCCCGTTTATCGCCCTGAATACCCACGCCCACCAGCTCTACCTGAGCAGGCCCAGCAGCAGGTCCATCGCGGTCTATAATACCGGCAGCCTGTCGCGCATGTCGGATATCGCTGTAGAGGGCAATGTTTACGGCCTGACCGCGCACCCGCAGCTTCCCCAGACCTATGCGCGCACAGAGAGCTTTGCCGGGGGCGAGCGCATCGCCAGAATAGCCGTCCTGGGCGCAGAGGGCCAACCAACCTACTGGGATAGTGATCCCGACTATCAGATCGGGCAGGTCGTCGTCCACCCGTCCACAGACAACGTGTTGCTGCTCGAAGACGGCTTTCATCAGGACGCGACGGATTCCCGCATTCGCCTGATGAACCCCCACACCGGAGAGGGGATGGAGATTATCCCCCTGCGCTATCTCAACCTGAACTATGGGCGCGCCTATACCATCCTGGAGAACACACTGTATCGCCTGGATACCACCATCATCCCCATCACCCTGAGTCGGGCAGAAACGGGCCAGCCTATCCGCCTTGAGATCAAGCCAGTTAGCGCGGCCCTCGACGCGGAGCATGGCCGCCTGCTCGTGCTGGATTCGGCGGGAACCATCCACCTGCTGGACCCCGTTACCCTGGAGACGCAAACCACCTGGCCCGATGTCCTGCGCCCTGGACTCGAGTCCGTCATACGTTCCAATCTGACGCTGGTTGGCGGGCGGCTCTATGTGCCAGACTACCAGAACAAAGTAACGCTGGTGCTTGATGCAGCCAGCGGTGACGAGTTGGGCATCATCAGCAGGGCGGGGCAGATCACCGCCGACCCCGACGGCGACAGGTTATTCCTGACCGACCAGGGCGTCTATTTGGTGAACCCCACCACCTACGAGATCACTGGCTCCATCGCCGACACGGTGCGCCAGGACCCCATGTTGGTCGTTCCGGGGGCCTTGCGGGCAGATTACAGCCCCGAGTTCAACCGGCTCTTTGTCACCATGACCAACAACTCGCCCGGTTCCAGCAATAGCAGTTGGCTACAGGTGTATGACGGCGAGACTCTCGCCCGGCTGGACAGCCCCATCGGGACGACGAGGCAGTTCGTCACTGGGCTGGCCCTGGCCCCGCAGACAGACCATGTCTGGGTGGCGGGCGGTTTCCCCGGCCCTGACCTGACCCTGTTCTCCGTAGACGGCAAGATCGTCACGCAATTCCAGGGCTTGGGCGGCGCGCTCTATCTGGATGCCGACAACGAGCGGCTGTATGTCCATTCGTGGGATGGCCTGGTTGCGGTGGATACCGCCACGCAGGAGGTGATCGGCTACCACCCGCTCGATCTGGGGCCTACACCCGGAAACATCCTGCTGTTTGACCCAGACCGCGGCCTCTTGTACGCCTCGCCGAGCAATGGCGGGCTGCTATACGCTATTGATCCCACGGCGACTATCCCGCCTACGCAAACGGCTGTCGGCGCGTTGCCATCGCAGACGGTGCAAGAGCTGATTCCAGACGCCCAACCGCCGCAGGCCACCACACCAGAGCTATTGGCTATCGTCCCGCCGGAGGGCTATG
>JAAYXX010000265.1 GCA_012515695.1 Chloroflexota bacterium | reverse complement strand
GTAAACGCTCGACAATAAAAGGCGCAATGCTTCAGGAACTTGCTTCATCAGGCAGCAATTCCGCTTCCAGGGCTGCTTCGGGCGGAGCGCCCGCCTCGCGCCGGATCTTGGCCTCGCGGGCAGCAGCGCGGTCGGCAGCGCGCTGGTGGTAATAGCCCAAAGCAAACAAGCCCTGCTCGTTCAGAGTCAGCACGCGGGGAAACCCAGGGAGGCTCGCCATGACTTCCTCCATACGGCGCTGGATGGCGTGATACGCACCCGGTCGGTCGCGTTCCAGCTTGGCAAGATGAGACTGTGCGCCACGCAGCAAAGTGCCAAACACCGAAGCGGGAGCAGTGGAGGCAGTGCCATAGAATCGGTCCACCAGCGTGGCTTTGATGCCGGGGATAGCCAGGCGCTGCGCCTGTTCGAGCAGAGCCAGCAGACGCCCGCAATGATAGGCGGGATGGGGATTGTGTGGATCTAGTTGAATCATCGTATCCTCCCTTGAATGCGAGACAGACCCGGATAGACTCCCGGAATAGGCCGGGAGAGCATTCCGGCTAGACAACACCAACTTGATCAAGGTCGCATGGGCGCGAGTAACGCGGCGTTCGGCGCGCGTGCGCCCGACAGCACGATAGAGCAAATCGGCGGGCAGAGGAGCGCCGGTGAGTGCGCTGCGTAACAGAGCGCGAGCTGTAGGCGGGGCCAGGTCTTTCGAGGGGTCGCGCACCGTAGCAGCAGCCAGCGCATACAAGCCCAAAGGGCGCGGCTCTTCGCCGTATTCGCCCACGATGGCCTGATAGCGGAACCAATCGGCCAGGTGCCGTTTGACCTCCCCGATGGTGGTATCCAACCAGTCGCGCACAACCGCCCGCCCGCCGTTCGCCGAGAGGGTAGCCGCATAAAAAGCTATGTCATCCACCTCGGGTAGATTCTCTCCCCGCCTGACAGTTTCCAGCAGCTTCCGCACCTCTTCGGGCTGAGGCGAATCCAAGCAATCCAGCAGGGAAAATTCGATCGGCTGGCGGGTCCAGAACACAAACGCGGCTTTGCCCAAGACCAGATGGTGCTGACGATCATTCAGCAGGTCGTTGACCCCCTGGGTAAAGCGCTCGCCGCACCGCGCGCAGATGGGTGCGATAAGGGAAGCCTCCAGGCCATAGGACTCGAACGCCACCGCATTGGCCGATACCAGGGCTGTGCCCGAAGATTGCCCACCAGGGATGCGTTTGACCTTGCCCTGAAGGCGACGCAGCGCGGGCCGACGTTGGCCGCAGATCAGGCATTGCATCACCGGAGCAGGATCGTCTGGGTCGGCGCCAGGATCGTGTTCGGCTGCCCAGAACGCTTGCACAGCGGGCAGATCAACGACAAAAGTATTTTCTACCCGAAAGGTGATGGCTCCCCCCCGATCGAAATCATCGGGCAGGCGCAAAGCGGCCACCGGATCATTTTCCAGGAAACGAACCACAGCCTGCACAGCGGGTTCGCCAGTAGCCTGGGCGCAGCGTCGCACCAAGTCCATATAGGCTGCATGGCAATCCGCCACCCGCTCAGGTCTGGACGTCTCGCGGGCCAATCCAAGGGTATACTCGGCATTGTCCGCCAGCAAGAGCGGTTTGATGCCTGACGCACGCTGTATTTGGGGCATGAGATAACGCTGGCCGCGCTTGGTGCGTGGGCTGGAAGGATCAGCCGTATCGGTCGGTTCCGGGTTCAAGGGGCGCCCTTCTTGATCCAGTTCGATGATATAGCGGATCACCGCTTCTCCATACAAAGTCGGGGGCAGATCCAGTCGTTCAGCATACTCCGTCAACCTTTGGAGGAACATGGGACCTCCTCTACATCGGTTATAGGCGGGAAGCGGATTACTCCCTGCTCGATGCGGGCCTGAAAGAAACGAGGCGTGCCGCGACCGCTGCCATCCTGGGCATAGTCCAGGTCCAGCAGCATCAGCCCCAGATCATCGCTCAGTGGGATAGGGCGCTCGGTACCATCCGGTTCGGCAAAGAAAGCCGAGAACTCGCGACAACCGAGATAAGGCGTGCTGAAGCAGCGCCCGGCGCGCACCCGGCGGCGGAATTGATCGCGATACTTGGCCGGATCATCGGCGACATCGGGACGTGACTGCACCTGCGCCCGGATGATATAGGCTACATCGCGCAAAGCCAGGGTATGGCGAGGAGTATGGTCTGTTTCGGCATCATAGCCACCTACGCCAGTTTTGGCCCAGGCAGCAGCACTGCGCTCGCTGATCTTGCTATTCACCTCGTTCCGCAAGATAGAAAAGTAACGGATGGGGTTCAGCACCCAGACCTCCTCGACCCGCCACGTGAACTCGGGCTTCCAAAAAATCGCCTCCAGAATGCCACGGGCTGCCGAGGCGGTGGGCACCGGGTAGCTAACCCGCTCGACCTTCATCTCGGGGCGAGTGAAACAGGCAAAATCGCCCCACACCTTGACCTCTACTGGTGGATGACGTGCACTCATAGAGTACCTGCCTTTCCTTGGTGGAATGTATTGGATTTAGTTTCAAACGACCAGATCATCAGGACGCAGATCCTCGCCCACAAGACCACGCACCGGGTGATAATCTCCCAGCCATTCGCTCAAACCGGGCGCGATCGGCGCAATCAGTCCCTGACGGCGATACTCGTCCGCTTTGCGGCGGTACAGCCCGACCAGGTAGGGCTGCAATTGCCGCAACAGGAAACGAGCCTGAGGGCTGTGGGCACGCAGTTGGTCGAGGATGGCTTCCAGGTTGCGCTGCTGCTCTTCCGTACCATAGCGCACCACGACGCTCTCGGTATCCTGTTCGATCATGCGAAACTGGCGGGCCACCTCCGGGTAATCAAAGCTACACCGTAGCCTCTGAATCCCATCCGAGTCCGTGTCCAGCGTGCGGAACAGTTGCTCAAAATAGAGTCGGGCCGTATGGGCAGCGTGCAGGTCGAGATCACCGCCACCCAACAGGCTTTTGGCGACCGCTGTGCCAACGCGATAGGCTCCAGGAGGCAGGCCGCCTCCCTCAGGCTGAAAGACGATCACCCGCCCCACGGAGAGCTTGCCTTCGCGGTTACAGCGCCCGGCAGCCTGGATGATGGCATCTAGCGGACCCAATGCCCGCAACACCAGGGGAAAGTCCAGGTCTACGCCCGCTTCTACCACCTGGGTTGACACCAAGTGGCAGGGTCGTCCTTCGGCCAATCGTTGGCGCACCTGAGCGATAACCTTCCGCCGATGTTTACCGCAGAGCAAGGTAGAGAGGTGGAACGCATCCTCCACGCCGCACTCTGCCAGAGCGTCCAGCAAAGCGAGTGTATCGGCTTTGGTGTTCAAGATAGCCAGCGCCTGAGGTTCGGCAGCCATCCGAGCCGCCACTTGACTCCATGTCAACGGGGGATCGGTGTGCCACTCGTATTCCACGCGCTTGAGCTGCTCAAAGTAGACCTGTGGTTGGGGAACGATCTCTGTCGCGTCAATACCTGCGAACGCGGGAATGGCCTCAAAGGCGGGCTGGGTAGCGGTGGACAAGACCACAGTAGTCCCATAGTGCGCACATAGCTGGCGTAGAGCGTCGAGTATAGGGGTCAGCCGATGAGGTGGCAGTGTTTGGGCCTCGTCCAAGATGATCACACTATGAGCCAGCCGGTGCAGTTTGCGCATACGGGCGGGGCCGTTAGCGAACAAGCTCTCGAAAAGCTGTACCGTAGTAGTCACGATGAGCGGCGCATCCCAATTCTCGGCGGCCAACTGTGCCCAGGTAGCTTCGGGGGCGGTTGCCTCCTCTGCCGGGCGGATGGCCCCGCTATGGTGCTCCAGGAGAACTGGCAGCAGCTCAAAGATGCGCCGATAGACGTCAGCAGTCTGTTCCGTGATGCTGATAAAGGGAATAGCGACGATGATCCGCTGTTGACCGTGGAGCAAGGCATGTTGGAGGGCAAAGGCCAGGGCAGAGCGGGTCTTTCCGCCACCAGTCGGGACAGTCAAGCGAAACAGGCCCGATGGGCATTGGGCAGCCTGCAAACAAGCCGAGTAGATGGCATGTCGCACCTGCGAGACGGTATCCTGCCGATGGCCGGAGATGGCAGCCTGATCCTGTTGGAAGCAAGCCCACATTTGCTCGAGTGATACCCGCGCGCCACGCTGTGCTGCCGTAGAGGCCGCAAAGTGACGTTCAGTATCCAAATAGTCCGCGTCTACTAACGCAGAGAACAACAGACGCAGAAGGAACTCGGCGGCCAGAGGGTCCCGCAGGGCGTGGGCAGGCAGCGAAATCGAGCCAGCAGGCTCCAGATGGGGGTAGACCTGACGGGCAACCTGTAGGGCAGTGGTAATAGCGGCGCGTTTGCCGGGGTCTCGCACCCAACTCTTGAAATCAGCCAGAGAGGCCAATCCCCCATGATGGCCCTGGACGATCATTGCCAACATCCCCAGGGATTGCGCAGCCAAATGTGCGCCAGCAGCCTTGTGATCTGGCCCATGAGGGAGGCGAGTGCCCGCCTCAGCAGCCAGGAGATAGCGCTGAAAATCGGGGTGGAACTTGCCGAGATCGTGCCATTGGCCGAGGAGGTAACCCACCTGGCGCGCTCCGAAGGAGGAACAAAACTCGGCGGCCAGTTCGGCCACGGCCTCCAGGTGCTGTGCCAGCTCTTGCCGTTGACCTGCGCTATTGCGGGAATGAGCATAAGCGATCATCTACGATGCCCCCTTGCTCCGTCCATGGATAGTAGCGTCATTGCGTAGCATAGACCCCGGATGGCAAGAAGCTCCCTATGGGGAGGAGCGACTGCCCTGCGGCATCACCGCGGGGATTCATATCGAGCGCAGCTTGTGCAGCGAATCTATTTTAGACCGCTGGATGTGGATGTCAAGCGGTTTTTGCGGTGACAGCCAACCTATTTTGTGGTTCAATGATATTGGGAATGGAACATATAATGTTATATCTGCTGGTTGAATTATGGTCTGAGCAGATGCATTGGCTTGCTGGACAGGGGGAAGCGGAGGAGCTATACGGAGGTGCGGCGGCGGCCGATAGGGGTATCACACGTGGAAATGATCGAGCCCGTTAGGGCATTGATACTTCATCGCCGTATGGCTGACAGATCCGCTGTTCATGATAGAAATGATCCTAGAGCCCGCAAGGGTATTGATACTCCCAGTCCGCGTCGTATGTCGCGGTGAACGTCCATTCGTGGAAACGATCCTAGAGCCCGTTAGGGCATTGATACTCTGCCACACAGCCGATACTCACCGGCGTCGTATAGTAGAAATGATCCTGAGCCCGTTAGGGCATTGATACCTGCCGTATATCCACCAGTCCATCACGTCCTGCGGGTAGAAATGATCCTAGAGCCCGTTAGGGCATTGATACTTGCGCCTCACCAGGCCACCCGTTAGTGCGCGCTATCCCCTCCGAAAGCTGGTTCTCCTCCGCTAGAACTCGGATAATCCACGGACCGCACTCGCATCGGTGGGAACGCTTCCTCGATCTCGCCGTGCCCCTTTGACACACGCTGGGTCAAGGGGTAGAATAATGCCGTCAAACGCCACAGTTTCAACAACAGGCATGTATTTTCCGGCTTTTCCGCTTTCTTTTGTCCCGCGATAGGCTCTCACACCGGCCCCTCGTTGGCGTTCTGTTGATAATCCGTCTGGAGAAGGTACGCGTATGGCATCCCGCAAAACGCTCGATATTTCCACGTTGGAGAATTGGCTTTGGGAGGCAGCTTGTGTCATCCGGGGTCCCCTGGATGCCCCCAAGTTCAAGGACTATATCCTGCCCCTGATCTTTCTTAAACGCCTGTCCGACGTGTTCGACGACGAGTTGGCGCGTCTGACGGAGGAGCTTGGCAGCCGCGATATGGCCGAGTCGCTGGTGGCGCAGGATAAGCAGTTGGTGCGTTGCTATATCCCTCCCCTGGCGCAATGGCGGAATGTGCGCACCCAGTCGGTTGGCCTGGGGCAATACCTGACAGAAGCCGTGCGGGCGGTGGCTCGCGAGAACCCCTCGTTGCAAGGGGTGATTGATGTCACCGATTTCAACGCCAAGACCGCCGGGCAGCCGCTGGTGGATGACCACCGCCTCGCCGCGTTGGTGCAAATCCTCAGCGACCATCGCCTGGGGTTGGACGATGTGGAGCCGGATATCCTGGGCCGGGCCTATGAATACCTGCTGCGCAAGTTCGCCGAAGGGCAGGGGCAGAGCGCCGGAGAGTTTTACACTCCTCGGGAAGTGGGTGTGTTAATGGCCCGCATCCTGGCCCCCCAGCCCGGCATGCGCATCTACGACCCTTGTTGTGGTTCCGGGGGATTGCTGATCAAAAGCCATCTGCGCTTGCTGGAAATCCACGGGGAGCGACGCAACGGGCGCCTGAAACTCCCCAATACCGTCCAGGCCGTACACCTCCACGGACAGGAAATCAACCCTTCCACCTATGCAATGGCCCGAATGAATGCGGTCATCCATGATATGGAGGCCGATATTCGCCTGGGGGATACGATGCGCCGCCCAGCCTTTACCCAGGATGATGGGAGCCTGACCCGCTTTGATCTGGTGGTCGCCAACCCCATGTGGAACCAGAAGTTTGACGCGGGAACCTATGACCCTGACCCCTACGAACGATTCAAGCGAGGCGTACCGCCGACCTCTAGCGCCGATTGGGGATGGCTTCAGCACATGCTGGCCTCGTTGGGCGAGAATGGACGC